>DASUXP010000017.1:0-4748 GCA_036377835.1 Sphingomicrobium sp.
ACGCCCGAGGGCGGGGCCGATGCCCTCTATGCGCCTTATGTCGAGCGGCAGCAGCGCGAGTGGGAGGCGGTTCGGCGCGATGCGCGAGTGTGGATTCCGGCAGATCTCGATTATGCGGCGATTCCCGGCCTTTCCAACGAAATGGCTGAAAGGCTGACCGCCGCCCGGCCGGAGACGCTCGACCAGGCGTCGCGGGTGCACGGCGTGACTCCCGCAGCCCTGTCCGCCGTTTACGTGGCGGCGAGCCGCCGCGCCGCGGCGTGATCGAGGCGCTTGAGCGGGCGGCAGGGCGGCCCGTTTCACGTGAAACATTCGAACAGCTGCAGACGTACGTCTCGCTGCTCGAAGAGGAAAATAAGCGGCAAAACCTGATTTCCGCCTCGACGCTCGATCGCGTGTGGGAGCGGCACGTCCTCGATTCGGCGCAACTGCTCCGCTTCGAGCCATTCGCCGGCGCCTCCTGGCTGGACATCGGTTCGGGCGCGGGCCTGCCAGGGGTGGTCATTGCCTGCATTGCCGAAGGGCGGGTCACGCTGGCCGAGCCGCGGCGGTTGCGCGCCGAGTTCCTGCAACGCGCAATTGACGCCCTCGGGCTGAACGCGGACGTGATCTGCGCCAAGGCCGAGCGAATCGCCGGTGTTTTCGATGCAATCACCGCTCGCGCCGTCGCCCCGCTTGGCGAACTGCTGCGGATATCCCAGCATCTGTCCACAGGAAAAACCGTTTGGGCGCTTCCCAAGGGGCGAAGCGCTCACTCGGAACTGGCCCAAGCGAAGCACGCATGGCAAGGTGCGTTTCACGTGGAACAGAGCGTTACCGACGCCGATTCCTGGATCGTCGTCGCGAGCGGGGTGAGGGCCAAGCGAAGATGATCCGCATTGCGGTTGCAAACCAGAAGGGCGGGGTGGGCAAGACCACCACTGCGATCAACCTTGCGACAGCGCTGGCTGCGATCGGATCGCGCGTGCTCCTCGTCGATCTCGATCCGCAGGGCAATGCCTCGACTGGTCTCGGGGTGAGTGCCTCGAAGCGGGAGCGATCGAGCTATGACGTGCTCATCGGGAGCGCTTCGCTTGGCGAGAGTGTCATCGCCACGCGCGTGCCGCGGCTCGACCTACTTCCCGCGACGGTCGATCTCTCGGGCGCCGAAGTGGAGATGGTCGGGCTCGACGATCGCGCGCATCGCCTCGACAAGGCGCTCGCCGGCGTCTCGGGGCGCTGGGACATCTGCCTGATCGACTGCCCCCCGTCGCTCGGACTGCTGACCGTCAACGCCTTGGTCGCGGCGCGGCACTTGCTGGTTCCGCTGCAGTGCGAGTTTTTCGCGCTCGAGGGGCTCAGCCAGTTGCTGCAAACCGTCGACAGGATCCGCTCGGCGTTCAACGCCGAGCTGGCGATTCTCGGCGTCGCGCTCACCATGTTCGACCGGCGCAACAACCTCTCGCAAGCGGTTGCCGAGGACGTGCGCGCGTGCCTCGGCACGGCGGTGTTCGAAACGGTGGTGCCGCGCAACGTCCGTCTGTCCGAGGCGCCCAGTCACGGTCTGCCGGCGCTGATCTACGACCTCAAATGTCCCGGCTCGGAAGCCTATCTCAAGCTGGCGCGGGAGCTGATCGCCCGCCTGCCGCAGCTGGCGGAGGCGGCATGAGCGCGGAACGCCCGGCCAAGGGGCTCGGGATGGGCCTGTCTGCGCTGCTTGGCGAAGCGGCGCGCCCGGCTGCTCCGGGCGAAGCCTCTGCGGCAGGCGGCGTTCGCGAGATCGAGGTTGCCCGGATCCGGCCCAACCCGAACCAGCCGCGCACGCATTTCGACGAATCCGCGCTGAACGAGCTGGCCGAGTCCATCTCGGAGCGTGGAGTCCTCCAGCCCATCCTCGTCCGGCCGCATGGCGACGGAGCGACCTACGAGATCATCGCCGGGGAACGGCGGTGGCGCGCCGCGCAGCGCGCGCGGCTGCACACCATTCCCGCGCTCGTCCGCGACGCGGGAGAGGAGATCACTGCCGAGCTCGCGCTGATCGAGAATGTCCAGCGCGAGGATCTGAACGCGATCGAGGAAGCCGACGGCTATCGTCAGCTCATCGCGCGCTATGGCCACAGCCAGGAACAGGTGGGCCGGCTCGTCCACAAGTCGCGTAGCCACGTTGCCAACCTGTTGAGATTGCTTGATCTTCCCGAAGCGGTGCGTCAATCGCTATTGCAAGGCGATATCAGCATGGGGCATGCGCGGGCGGTGGCGGCGGCTCCGGACCCCGAAGGCCTGACCCGCGAGATCGTCGCCAAGGGCCTCTCGGTCCGCCAGGCCGAGGAGCGTGCCAAGAGAGCCAAGGCCGGTCCGCGTGCCCTCGTTCTCACCGAGCGCAAAGTCGATGCGGACCTGGCCGCGCTCGAGCGCCAGCTCGGCGACATGCTTGGGGTCAAGGTCCAGGTCGCGCACAAGGGGCAGGGTGGGACCGTGACCCTGCATTATTCGAGCCTCGACCAGCTCGACATGATCTGCCAGCGCCTCAGCGGCGAGCCGATCTAGGCCGAGCGACGCGGGCAAGGGTCAACAGCTCCTCGCCCAGCGCCTCCTGTTCGGGCACGGCACTGAACAGCAACGACCGCTCGAGCCGCGAAGCGCGCTCCGCGGCCGTCGCCAGCGCTTGTGAATCCCACAGCGACAGCATTCGTCCGACGACGGGTTTGTCCTTCCAGAACAAGGCCCTGCCGAATGACGTCATGACGGCGTCGAGCGATTCGCCGCGCTCGATTCGCGCCCGCGCCGGGGCCAGCATCAGCAGCCGCCGCTGGAGCGCCCGGACCAGCGGAATGCCTTCGACCCCGCCCGGCAGGCTGGCCAGCTCCCGGGCAAGCTCGCGCACCTCCCCCGACAAGGCGAGGTCCATCAGCCGCGACCCGTCGCCCTCGGCTGCCGCCGCGCCGACCGCGTCGACCGCGTCATGGTCGAGTTCGCGCGGACTTTCCGGCGACGCACCGAGATAGAGCGCGAACTTCTGCAGTTCCTGCGCGACGATCGCCTGGTCGTTCTCGGCTGAATCGGCAACCCGCGCAGCGACCGGCGGGCTCAGCTTCAGCCCAAGCCGGCGGGCGAGGTCGATCACCATCCGCTCGGCATCGGCGCCTTCGGGCAAATAGGAGGCGAAAGCCGTGGCCAAAGGTGAGCCTTCGGCGAGCTTGAGCAGCGCCGAGGTCTTGCGCAGCGCGCCCGCGATCGCCACCGCCGGGCTCTCCACGCCGGGGGCCTCGAACAACGCCTCGACCGCAGGCGCGATGTCGTCGCCGGCCGGCTCGACCCACACGAGCCGTTTCTCGCCGAACAGGCCGATCGCCGCGGCCTCGTCGGTCAGCGCGGCCGGGTCCGACTTGAGCAAGGCGCCAGACAAAACGACCCGCTCCGCACCGAGCGATTCGGCGAGGCGCGCTCCGAGCGCGCGGGACTGCGCTTCGTCGGGACCGTGCAAAAGGTAGAAGCGGATGCGCCGGTCGGGCTGGTCGACGGCGCGCGCGATGCTGGCGCGGTTGGCCTTCACTTGGCAGGAGTGCGCGCCGAATAAGCGGCGAGCCGGGCGACGATCTGGTCGGCGAGCACGTCGGCGAGGCGCTCGGCCGCCGTCTGCTCGGCGGCGACGGTCGCATATTCGGAGCTGACGACGTCAATCCCGGCGTCGGATCCCGCGGTCGCGTCGAGCACCACGCTTCCGGTCGACAGGCTGACCAGCTGGTAGCGCGCGCGAAGCGTTCGCCGCTCGCGGGTGACCGCGCGGTCGCCGCGG
Organism: Sphingomicrobium sp.; assembly: GCA_036377835.1. Classification (GTDB taxonomy): domain Bacteria; phylum Pseudomonadota; class Alphaproteobacteria; order Sphingomonadales; family Sphingomonadaceae; genus Sphingomicrobium. The sequence continues at coordinate 3,776 of DASUXP010000017.1, forward strand.
ATGCCGAAGCCGGTGATGTCGTCATCGAGCGTGACGTCGAGGCGGTATTGCGCCGCGGCCGACCCGCTCTCGCCCAGCCGGTCGACGAGCTTGTTGCGCACCAGCCAGCCGACCCGCCCCTCGATCGGGCCGACCTCGACCGCGCGCAAGGTCGCGGCGACGCTTCCCGCCGATCCGCCGCTGTACAGCGGATGAAGGCCGCAACCCGAAAGCAGCAATGCAGCGAACGGGAGCAATGCGCGCATCATGCGACGATATTCACCAGCCGGTCGGGAACCACAATGACCTTGCGCGGGGTCGCTCCGGCAAGCTGGCGCTGCACCTTGTCCGACGCGAGCGCGAGCGCCTCGGCTTCGTCCTTTGGAAGGCCGCGAGCGGCGGTCAGCGTGTCGCGCAGCTTGCCGTTGACCTGGATAGCGAGGGTCACCTGGTCCTCGACCAGCAGTGCCGGGTCGTACGCCGGCCAGGCGGCGTCGGCGACCATGCCCTCGCCGCCGAGCGCCGCCCAGCTCTCCTCGGCGAGGTGCGGTGCCATCGGTGAAATCAGCTTCACCAGCATGCCCACCGCGTCCGCCCGGGTGGCCGACGGAGCGGCCTTCTCGATCGCGCTGACCAGCTCGTAAAGCTGGGCGACGGCCTTGTTGAAGGCGAGGCCCTCGATCGTTTCGCCCACCGCCGCGATCGTGCGGTGCAGCCGCCGCTTCAGCGCTTCGTCCTCGCCGGTGCCGTCCTGCGCGCCGGCCGCCAGCCGCCACACGCGCTGCACGAAGCGCGACGCGCCTTCGATCCCCGCCTCCGACCACTCGAGGTCGCGCTCGGGCGGGCTGTCGGACAGCATGAACCAGCGCACCGCGTCGGCGCCGTATTTGGCGAGGATCGGCTCCGGATCGACCGTGTTGCGCTTCGACTTGGACATCTTCTCGACCCGGCCGGGCGTGACCGGATGGCCGCTCTCGATGTGCACCCAGTCGTC
>DASUXP010000018.1:0-2301 GCA_036377835.1 Sphingomicrobium sp.
GGGTCGACGTCCTCCTCGCCCAGCCCGCCGACCCCGCCGTGCGCAGCGAAGTCGTCGAGACCATGGCCCGGATCGACCCCGCCGCCTACGTCATCGCCTCCGAAGCCGTGTGGCTCGCCGACCAACGCGAGCGCGCCGCCGCCATTCGCGTCCCCACCCTCGTGCTGTGCGGCACCGACGACAAGGTGACGCCGCCGGCCCTCTCCCGCGAGCTCGCCCAGCTGATCCCCGGCGCGACCTGTGAACTCATCGAGCGCTCCGGCCACATTTCCAACCTCGAGCAGGCGGACGCCTTCGACACGCTCGTCGGCGCCTTCATCCGCGGAGTCGATTCGCGAACCGCCGCCAACCATTGACACAGACCCGATCGGGGCATTTGATGCGGCAGGCAGCTACGGAAGGGGGCTCTCGTGGCACAGGCATCCAGGATATTGATCGCGTTACCGGCGGCCGTCATCGCGTTCGCCGCGCTTGCTTCGTGCGGCAGCGAAGGCGGCAACAAGGCGGGAAGCGAAGGCAAAGCCGGGACCGCGACCCCCGCCGCCCAGGCCAGCAAGCTCTTCCCCGACGACTTCAAAGGCGTCTGCTCCGGCGCCTCGGTCTCGACCGCGAAGGCCTATGACTCCAAGGCCGCGCCGCACAAGGCGCTCTATTTCGAGACCTACAAGGACGACCTGTCCGACCGCTCCAGCTCGCTGCCGCCCGACTGGACGGTGCAATTCTCTCCCGACCGCGACGCCATGCAGGCGGTCGACCTCGTCGCCTGCGCGCGACGCACCGCGGCGCAAGAGGTCAAGGTCTGCGACGGCTACAAGGACAATGACAAGCCGCTGCCGAACAAGGTGCGGTGGCACACCGCGACCTACCAGCTCTCGGTGTGGGAGGCGCGCACCGGCAAGAAGCTCGGCGAGACGACGGCCGAGGCGACCGATGCCGATTGCCCGATGTTCATGAGCTTCGACAACGACACGCCGATCGTCGACGATTATGCGTCGCTGTCGGATACCGCCGTCGCCGATTTCCTGCGCCCGTACATGACCCGCTAGCCTCGGGGAGCGATTTCGCTCCCGTCGGCGACATAGGTCTGTCCTACAGGCGCGCTGCTGTGGCATGCCGCGGACATGCGCCGCATCGTTCATGCACCGATCTCGTCGAGCCCGGCCCCCGCTCCCCGCGCGCGGACGCACGCGCGCACGCGGAGGCCTGTGAACTTGGTGAACTTTCGAAGCCGCGCCTCGCGCGCGCGCGCGTCGAGGGCACAACTTTCACAACTTCCGCGGGCATTTTCGTGAAGATCGCCTGCATCGGCGGCGGGCCGGCGGGGCTCTATTTCGCCATCTCGATGAAGCTGCGCGACCCCGCGCATGAGATCGAAGTTTTCGAGCGCAACCCGCCCGGCGTCACGTTCGGCTGGGGCGTGGTCTTTTCCGACCTCACCGTCGACAACATCGCCCGCAACGACCTCGTTTCCGCCAAAACCATCACGCAAGAGTTCGCGCATTGGGACGACATCGACGTCCATTACCGCGGGCAGACGATCACCTCGGGCGGGCATGGCTTCATCGGCATCGGCCGCAAGCGCCTGCTCGAAATCCTGCAGGACCGCGCGCGCGAGCTCGGAGTCGTACTGCATTTCGAAGCCGAGTGCGATCCCGCCGATCCCAAGTGGCGCGATTACGATCTCGTCATCGCCTCGGACGGCGTCAATTCGCGCTTCCGCGACGCGAACCCGGACGCGTTCGGTGTCGACATCGACGTGCGCGCCAACAAGTTCGTATGGCTCGGCACGGAAAAAGTGTTCGACGCTTTCACCTTCGCCTTCGAGGAGACCGAGCACGGCTGGATCTGGGCCCACGCCTACCGCTTCGCGCCGGATTGCTCGACCTTCATCGTCGAGTGTTCCGAGGACACCTGGCGCCGTTTCGGCTTCGACAGGATGTCGCAGGATGAAAGCATCGCCGCCTGCGAGAAGCTCTTCGCCAAATATCTCGACGGCCACGCGCTGCAGTCCAACGCGACGCACCTCGTCGGCTCCGCCGCCTGGCTCAACTTCCGCCGGATCAGGTGCGAGCGGTGGAGCGCCGGCAACGTCATCCTTCTGGGCGACGCCGCCCACACCGCGCATTTCTCGATCGGCAGCGGCACCAAGCTCGCGCTCGAAGACGCGATCAAGCTGGCGGACGTGCTCAATCGCACATCGCCGTCATTGCGAGCGAAGCGAAGCAATCCAGAGGCGCAGGACTGGATTGCCGCGTCGCCTTCGGCTCCTCGCAATGACGAGCCCCTCTCCCTCGAAGCCGC
>DASUXP010000019.1:0-4434 GCA_036377835.1 Sphingomicrobium sp.
TTGCCCTGCTGCGGCAGGATTCCGATCTTCTCCGATTCCTTCTGCGCGGCGCGGACTTCGGCGTCGATCTCCGCAGTCATCGCCGCATGCCGCTCCTCGTCCCATTCGCCGAGCGCGAACAGGTGCGTCTTCAAGCGCTCGATCGGATCGCCGAGCGGCCACAGCTTCGCCTCGTTGGTCGGGCGATAGCCGGACGGATCGTCGGAGGTGGAATGCCCTTCGGCGCGGTAGGTGAAAAACTCGATCAACGTCGGCCCGGTGTTGGTGCGCGCCCGTTCGCTCGCCCACTTCACCGCCGCATAAACGGCGAGCGCGTCGTTACCATCGACGCGCAGCCCGGCGATCCCGTAGCCGACCGCCCGCTGCGCGAAGGTCGCGCGCTCCGCCCCCGCGATCCCGGAGAAGCTCGAGATCGCCCACTGGTTGTTCACGGTCGCGAGGATGACGGGCACGTTGTAGACGGCGGCGAAGGTCATCGCGCTGTGGAAGTCGCCTTCGGCCGTCGCGCCGTCGCCGATCCAGCCCATCGCGATCCGGCTGTCTCCTTTGATCGCCGCGGCCATCGCCCAGCCGACCGCCTGCGGGAATTGCGTGCCGAGATTGCCCGAGATGGAGAAGAAGCCGTGCGCCTTGTCCGAGTACATGATGGGCAACTGGCGGCCGCGCAGCTTGTCGCCCTTGTTGGAATAGATCTGGTTCATCATCTCCGTCAGCGGATAGCCGCGGGCGATGAGCAGCCCCTGCTGGCGGTAGGTCGGGAAGTGCATGTCCTCGCGGTCGAGCGCTGCGGCCGTCGCGGTGGCGATCGCCTCCTCGCCGGTGCACTTCATGTAAAAGCTGGTCTTCCCCTGCCGCTGCGCACGGTACATGCGGTCGTCGAAGATGCGCACCGTGACCATGTCGCGCAGAATCTTCCGCAGCGTGTCCGGGTCGAGCTTCGGGTCCCACGGGCCGACGGCGCGGTTGTCGTCGCCGAGCACGCGGACGAGGTGCGTGGTGAGCGGGTGCGTCTCGCTCGGCGCAACGCTCGTATCGGGGCGCGGCGCCTCGCCGGCTGCCGGGATTTTCAGCGCCGAGAAGTCGGGCGTGTCGCCGGGGCGGAACGGCGGCTCGGGCACATGCAGTTCGAGCTTCGGCCGGTTGGGCCTGAGCTTGGCGGGGTCTTTGTCGCTCATGGTCGGAGCGACCGCTTACCCGCGACTCCGCAGCGCGGCAACTCTGCTGGTCAAGTGTCCTTTACACAGCTTTCTCTAGCGGTGCGACATGTGCGCCGTCGGGGCGAAATTCAAGCGGGCGATCTCGCGGATCCGGCCGTCGACCACGCGGCCCTCGACCAGCTCGTAGCCGAGCAGCGCGAACACCCGCCCCTCGGCGAAAATCGGCCGGGCATTGCCGTACCAATCGACGCAGCTCGCGGTGCAGCCGTCGTCGGCGACTCCGTGGAGGTCGGAATCGAGCTCTCCGGCATTGCCGAACTTCTTCGCCTCGCGCCGCAGGAACAGCATCGAGGCGGCGCTGCCGAAGAAGCGCCGATAGGCCGGCGCGACCTGGTGCGAGACGGGAAGTCCGAGCAGCCCGTTGGAGCCGTCCTCATTGTCGGAGCGGAAGAAGAAGCCGTGGCTGCGGCTCTCGCCCTCGCTGGCTGCCGGAAGCACGAACACGTCGCCGCGACGGGCCTCGCGCCCGGCAAGGTCGATGGCGGTGAAGCCGAGCGCCTCGCGAGGGTCGCTGCCGACCACGATCGCATCGCGCCCGAGCGCGTCGATACGCTGCACCGCGTGACCGAGCGCGATCTTGCTGATCGGGCCGCCGCGAAGGCCGACGGCAAAAACGGTCGCCGGTTTCTCGTCGCCGAATTCGCCGCCGCCATAGAGGATGAAATTGCCGACGAAGCGGTTCTGGAAATTCCACGAGGGTCCGGTGGGCTTGGGGAGGCGGCGATAGCGGTCGAACGGCACTTCGTCGGAGCCGTCGCCGAACTCGCCCATCGGGATGCTGAGCAGCGCGACGTCGCCCTCGTTGACCTCCGGCGCCCACATCGCGTCGCCGCCGCCCTCGCTGCGGACGAGTACGTCGAGCAGGCCGTTGCGCCTGTCCTCGCGGAAGGAGAATTGGTCGGTCGGGTTGCCGCGCGCCGCCACGGCCGACGGCCGCTCGTTTCTGAACGGCAGGCGATAGACGAAGGCGTTGGCGCCCTTGTGCCGGTCCGAGCGCCAGCCCCAGGCGTCGCTCACCCAGAGATAGACGGCATCGGACGAGACGTAGAAGTTGCGCGAGGAGGGGCCGAGCACCGCCTTGCCCTCGCAGTCGAGCTCGGCCCTGGTGAGGTCACAGTCCATTACCGTGTGGAGGGTGCTGAGGTCGGCGTCGCTCTCGTTGCGCAGACGCGGGACGACATAGGTCTGGCGCGCACCGACGAACCGCTTGAACGGCGCATCGGCGTCACCCGTCCAGCGCCGCACCGCGGGGAAGGAGTCGAGCGGATCGTCCGCGGAGCCGAGATAGAGCGGCGTGTAATAGACGAGGTGGGTGCCGATCAGCCGCGAGGCATAGTTGCGCGACGAATAATAATCGTTCGACCGCAGGTGATAGGCGTCCTCGAACTTCAGGTGCCCATCGGGCGAGAGGCGGAAGCGGTTGATCTCGGTCCCGCCGCGCCCGTAGCTGTAGCCGACGACGATCACGCGGTCGCCGGAGAGCAGCATCTCGTCATACCAGTCCGCCTTGGCGTCCACGCCGGGCGGGAAGGCGTCGATCATGTCGATCGGGCGAAGCTGGCCGCCGGCGAGCGAGACGGTGAACAGGCGGCCGCGGCGCAGGATGACGAGCGTGTCCCCGCGCTTCTTGATGATGTCGCCCTCGTCGACATTGGCTTCCTGGTTGTTAGTGATCGAATCGGCCTTGGCGCCGGTCACGACGACGCTCTGCTGGCTCACGACCGCGACCGGAGATGCGGAATCCATGGCCGCGGCCTCGGGCGGAGGAGCCGGGGGAGGCATGGCTTCGGCCATTCGGCGCTGCTCGCGCTCGCGGCGCTTGACGAGGAACGCGCGAAGCTCCTGGTCCGATGAGAAGGACTGGAGTCCGTCATGCGCGGCGGCGACGCTCGCGGCGGCCATGTTCTGGCTGCAGGCGATGATTGCCGTCCCGCTGAGCAGGATCGCCGAGCAAGCGAGAATGGAATGGAAACGCCGGACTGCCATCGACCCCTCCTTGGCAATGTGACATTATCACATCATCAAACGAACCGGCTGTCAATCCGCGGCAATTGACCGTGCAAGCGGCACGGGGCTAGGGCGCGGCAAATGGCCGATACTCCCGCCGACCCTGCCGCCGACACCCCGCCTGACCGCCTCTCGCTCGATCCGCGCAGCGATTATTTCGACGAGGCGCTCCTGAGCCGCGGCGTGGGGATCAAGTTCAACGGCAACGAGAAGACCAACGTCATCGAATATTGCATCTCCGAAGGCTGGATCCGCGTCGCCGCCGGCAAGAGCCGCGACCGCTACGGCCAGCCGATGACGCTCAGGCTGCAGGGCAAGGTCGAGCCCTATTTCGAAAACCCGCCTCAGGACGAGGGCGTCGCCTCCGAGGGATAGCTCGGGTGCGAGCGCCGCCGCTCGCGCCACTTGTTGAACGCCCATCCGCCGAGCGCGAGAGCGGCCAGCGCCGGCACGCTGCGCCGGGCTAACGCCGCCGCGCCATAGCCCAGGATCGCGCCCTTGGCGCCTTCGTTGCGGCCGGCAACCTTGCTTCCGAGCCATGCGCCCGCGAGCTTTCCAAGCATCGATTGAACTCCTTCCCGACTGTTGGGGATTCGACGCGCCGGGGGTGGTGAATGTTCCGAACCCAGGCTTGGCGAAATCCGCCAAGTCTTGGGTGGGAAAGTCTGCGGATATGCGGATGTTGAAGCTATTTCTCGCAGTTTTCTGGGATTGGCACGATCCTTGATTGGAAAGGGATATCCGGCCCGTCATCAAGCGGTCGGGCCAAAAAGGGAGATTTAGAATGTCCGCGCAATCGCAGTTCACCCGTACCCTGGTCGCCATCGCCGCCGCGCTCGTGATGAGCACGGTCACGGTCGGCGCAGCGGTCGGTCCGGCCCAGGCCGGTTCCATCAACCCCCTCACGGTGAAGACCTATGCCTGAACTCGAAGTCCTCGAAGCCAAGGTCCCGTCGCGCACCCCTCGACTGGTCGAGGTCGAGCCCGAGCGGACGAGCCGGTTCGCTCCGGTCGCCGCGTGGCTCAGCGGTCCCGTGTTCAGCCGCGCTCGCGACATCTTCGCGGCGAACATGACCGAATTGCTGGACCGGTCCGAGGACCCCTCGCGGATGATCCGGATGATCATCATCGAGATGGAAGAGACGCTGGTCGAGATCCGCGCGTCGGCCGCCCGCACGATCGCCGACATCAAGGAGATCCGCCGGGCCAC
>DASUXP010000020.1:0-8833 GCA_036377835.1 Sphingomicrobium sp.
GGCATGCTCGAACTGCGGAAGCTGGGTGATCCAGCGGATATGGCCGTTCTGGCGATAGATGCAGATCAGCTTGGCCTCGTCGGTGACGACGAACGCCCAATCGCCCGCGATCCACGGCGTGGCGATGCCGGCGATGTTGAGCTCCCACATGCGCTGGCCGGTATTGAGCTCGAGCGCGACCATGCGCCCGCCCTGCCCGACCGCGAACACCTGCCCGCCGTCGATCACCGGGTCGGCGTCGATGTCGGACAGCGATGAGACGCTGGTGCGGATGCTCGTCCGCTGCAGCGCGTCCTGCCACACCTGGCGACCGTTCTCGTAGCGATAGGCGTTGAGCTCTCCCGAGGAGAAGCCCGCGACCACCGTTCCGGCCCCCACCGCCGGGGACGCAGACCCGAACACGCCGGCGATCTCCAGCGCGGCGGCTTGCGACCAGTTCTGCGAGCCGTCGCTCTGCTTGAGCGAATAGATTTGGTTGTCCTGGCTCATCACATAGACCGAGCCGCCGGCGACAGTCGGCGCACCGCGCAGCGGGCCGCCGGGCCGCACCTTCCACACCACCCCGCCGGTGCGGACGTCGAGCGCCGCGACATAGCCGACGCCGTTGGTCGCGTAGATGTAGCCGTTGTCGTAGGCGATCCCGCCGCCGTAGAGCGACGGCGTGTTGTTGCGCTCGTCGTACGGTGTCTGGCTTGCCCAGAGCTGCGCGCCGGTCTGCGCGTCGAACGCGCGCACGGCGCCAAGCGTGTCGATCGTGTAAACCCGGCCGCCCGCGATGACCGGCGCCGCGGCAAGGCGCGCCGTCAGGCTGCTGCCGCGTCCGGCCTGAACCTGGAACGCGCGGCTGAGCGCGGTCCCGAGCGCCAGCTGGCCCATCGACTTGGAGGCATTTCCGCCCGACTGGCTCCACTCGGCGTTCGCGACCGCCGCCGGGAGCGTCATCGGAATGGCAGCGGTGGCCGGATCGACCGCCACGTCGCCTTCCGACACTAGGACGGGGATGCGCTGCCCGAGCACCGGCGTCTTGGGCTGGCCCTTCTTCAGCAGGCTGCACCCACCGGCGGCGATTGCCGCGGCGATCATCAGCGCGATCCGAAAACTCGTCGGCTTGGTCATATGGTTCCTATTGAGCTGGCAGTGGCATCGCGCCGCTGGCGTCGACACCGAGCGTGCTTGCAATTTGCACCGAGCGGGCGCGGATTTCGTCCGGCACCTGCTTGTCGGCTGCGATCGAGGCGAACAAGGCGCCGGCTTCCTTCGTCTTGCCCTGCTTCATCAGCGCAATGGCGGTGAGTTCGCCGGCGCTGCCGAACCACGGCTCGCCCTTCTTGGCGAGCGGCTGGAGGCGGCCGATCACGTCCTCGGGCTTCAGCGAATCGAACTCGAGCGAGGTCTGGCGGATGAGCGCGGCGTCGCGGAACGGCTTGGGCAGGCTGTCGTCGCTGGCGATCTCGCGATACTTGGCGGTGGCGAGCTTGGTGTCGTTCTGCTGCAACGCCATGGCGGCGCGGGCGAACATCGCCGTTGCGCGCACCGCCTTGCTCGAATCCTTGGCCAGCGCGTCAAGCTTCTGCTGCGACGCCGCACCCGTCTTGCCCGCGCCGATGTCGTTGAACGTCTGCGACAGTTCCTCGACCTGCTTCTGGGTCTGCTGGCCGCGCCAGTTCTGCCAATAGATAAAGCCGCCCGCTGCGGCGAGGAAGAGGATCGCCGCAACGACAACCCACACGCCATGTTTCTGCGCGAAATCGCGCATCTGGTCGCGGCGGAGATTCTCGTCGACCTCGCGGACGAAGGTTTCGCTGATGTCCGGAGGTTGCGCCAAATGTGCCTCAACAAGAGAGTGGAAATCGGTGCCGGCGCTTCCTTCCCCACCCCAGATGAACGGAAGCTGGCGGCGCTTCGTCTAGCGACTCGACCGCGAAAGGCAAACCCTCCCCGTCCCCTCCCGCTTGCGGGAGGGGCGCAGGGGTGGGCTACTTGGGCCGGTAAGTCTGCTCCGGACCGGGGAAGGTCCGCTGCCGCACCTCGCCGGCATAAGCGGCAGCAGCCTCGCCGATGCGCCCGGCGAGATCGTCGTAGCGCTTCACGAAGCGCGGCGTGCGCTCGAACAGGCCGAGCATGTCCTCCGTAACCAGCACCTGTCCGTCGCATTCGGCGGAAGCGCCGATGCCGATCACCGGCGCGGCGGTCTCGCGAGCGAGCTTGGTCGCGATCCCCTCCATCACCCCCTCGACCACGATGGCGAAGGCGCCCGCCTCGTCCACCGCGCGCGCATCGGCGGCGATCTTGGCCGCCTCGGCCTCTTCGCGGCCCCGCGCGCCGTAGCCGCCGAGCACGTTCACCGCCTGCGGCGTCAGCCCGACATGGCCGATCACCGGGATTCCGCGGCGGGTGAGGAAGGCGATGGTCGGCGCCATCGCCTCGCCGCCCTCGAGCTTGACGGCGGCGCAACCGGTCTCCTTCATGATCCGCGAGGCGCTCCGGAATGCCTGCTCGGGCGAGCCTTCGTAGCTTCCGAACGGCATGTCGACGGCAACCAGCGCGTGCCAGCTCCCCCGCACGACCGCCGCGCCGTGAGCGCACATCATCTCCATCGTCACCGGGATGGTCGACGGCAGGCCATAGATCACCTGGCCGAGGCTGTCGCCGACCAGGAGCATGTCGCAATGCGGGTCGAGCAGCTGCGCCATGCGCATGGTGTAGGCGGTGAGCATCACGATCGGCTGCTCGGTCCTGCCCGCTTCCTTGCGCGCGCGGATCGAGGGCGCGGTCATGCGCTTGCCTGGGACCGGCGAAGGCGTGGCGCGGCTGGTGGCGGTATCGATGGTGAAGGTCGACATCGGCGCGGCTTTTAGCGGGACGACGGGAAAACCGCCAATCCCGGCGCAAGCACAAGTTGCCGACAACGGCGGAACAGGAAAGCCGGCCGGGTGCTCACCAGCGATCCATCCACAGCGAAGGACCAGAAAATGACATTCCGCGCATTCATCGTTGCGGGTGCCGCTTTGACGTTCGGAGCGGGTGCCGCGCTCGCCCAGCAGGGCGCGACCCCCGCCACTCCGGCGACTCCGGCAACGCCCGCGACTCCGGCCACTCCGGCGGATCCGGCGGCAGGCACGGCGGCCACCCCGGCGACCCCGGCGACCCCGGCAACGGCAGCGACGCCAGCCAGCCCGGACGCGGCTGCCGATACCGCAACACCGACCGAACCAGTGAAGGGCAAGAAGCACAAAAAGCCTGCCAAGCCGTCAGCAACGGACGACGGCACCGCGGCCACCCCGGGTGCCCATTCCAAACCGCAATAACTACGGCAGCGTAGTTACCTCAGCCACCCGCGCTGCCGCGAGTGGCGAGCGAACCAGTAGATCGTCCACACGATCAGGGTGACGACGATCGCGATGGCGATGTCGTCGGTCCCGAGCGCGTCGCGCAGCCGCGGGACCAGCAGGAGCCCGGCAAGCCAGGCGATGACGGCGATCAGCGACACCAGCAGCAGCGTCTCCGCCATCCGCCGCCGGAGGACGAGCAGCAGCGCTCCAAGCGCGCCGCCCCAGACGGCAACTGCGTTCGCTCCAATCACCCACATCGGCTGCGCATCGAGCGCCGCGCGCTTGTCGAGCGGGAGGTCCGCGGGGTTCGCCATCACGTCCATCAAATAGACGGCGCAGCCGAGCAGCATGAACAGCAGCGAGGCGACGGCCGCTGCCATGTACCAGCGCGCGAGCGGTTGCGGTGCGTAGCGGTCGTCCATGCTTTCCCCCCCTTGTTCGCTAATGGTCCCCGCCGAGGCGCTGCTCCCAGTCGGCGCCTTGCGCGAGTGAAATCGAGTCCAATACCGCGGTGCTCTGGTCGCGAAGGATGGTGAAAGCCCGCCGGATCGCGCAGGTCGCCTCGTCATGGCAGTCGCCGCACGGCGCGTAATGGTTGACGCTCGCGCAGGAGACGAGCGCGATCGGCCCTTCGATCGAGCGGACCACCTCGCCGAACGAGATCTGCTCCGGGTCGCGCGACAAGCGGTAGCCGCCCTTGGGCCCGCGCGCACTCTTCACCAGGCCGGCGCGCTTCAGGTCTAGCATGATCAGCTCGAGATATTTGGGCGGGACGCGCTGCGTCTCGGCGATCCGCGCGAGCTGGACCGGGGCGCCGCCGCGCTCCTCCGCCAGGAACAGCAGGGAGCGAAGCGCATAGCGGGTCTTCTGGGCGATCATGCCGTCAAAGACGTAGCGCCGGGCGGACGCAGCGGAAAGGGCAGCCGCACGATGAACATCTCTTCATTCTGCTTCCAGCAGGCGGATACGCCGCCGGCCCTAGCCCGCCGTCGCAGCAGGGCATCGGCCCCGCTGATGATGGAGAAGCAAGATGAAACATCTGATTGCCTCGCTCGTCGCCCTCGGCATGATCGCCGCCCCGGCGGCGGCGGCCACGAAGGCGAAGCCGGCGGCGACGTCGGTGAAGGTGCCCAAGAAGAACGCCAAGGTGGCGCACAGGGCGGCCGCACACACCAACGCCGCAACGAAGACCAACTGAATTCCCTCCGAAGGTTCCCCCCAACCGCCCGGCGCCTGGACTCCCTGCGCCGGGCGGACGCGCATTTCGATGAACTGCATTTAACTTCGCATCCAGCGGCCCGAGAGAGCGCCTCCCCTAGGTCCCGGTACGACAACAGATCGAGCCGGCTCACGGCACACCGCGCGGCGCGGGTCCCACGACTCTCCTCCCCAACCGCGCCGCGCGGTACAGCCATGCCGGCTCTGCCAGGGACGAGCCGCTGACCGATGGGCCGCAAGATCCTCCTCATCGAAGATGACCGCGAGACCGCCGACTATTTGAGCAAGGGCCTCGGCCAGGAGGGGCACAGCGTCGAGCAGGCGGGCAACGGCCAGGACGGGCTGTTCCGCGCGACCGATGGAAGTTTCGACCTCATCATCCTCGATCGGATGCTCCCGGTGCTCGACGGCATCGCCGTCCTCAAGGCGCTGCGCGCGGCGCAGATCGACACCCCGGTGCTGGTGCTCTCGGCGCTGGCCTCGGTCGGCGACCGCATCACCGGGCTCGAATCCGGGTCCGACGATTATCTGGTGAAGCCATTCTCCTTCGCCGAGCTGCTCGCCCGGGTGAACGCGCTCCTTCGCCGCCGCGAGGCGCGCCTCGATCCGGCCGAGCACCGGCTCGCCGTCGGCGACCTCGAGATCGACCCGCTGTCGCGCAGCGTGAAGCGCGGCGGGCGCAAGATCGAGCTCAAGCCGCGCGAATATCTGCTGCTCGAATATTTCGCCCGCAACGAAGGCCGCGTGGTCACCCGCACCATGCTGCTGGAGCAGGTGTGGGATTACCATTTCGATCCCGGAACCAACGTCATCGACGTCCATGTCAGCCGGTTGCGGCGCAAGCTCGACGACGGGTTCGACAAGCCGCTGCTGCACACCGTCCGCGGCGCCGGCTACATGCTCGCCGACTGACGTGCGCCGGTCGCTTCCAACCACCGTGCGGGTTGCGCTCCTGGCCGGGCTGCTGGCGCTGGCCTCGAACGTTGCCGTGGTCGGGTTCATCCACTGGCGCACGCACAACCAGCTGCTCGACGCACTCGAGGATTCGCTTCCCGTGGCGATCGCTCTGTCGCTGCTCCTCGGCCTCGCCTGCGGCGGGATCGTCGCCAAATATGTCGGCGGCCGCATTCGCAGCATCGTCGCGGTCACCGACCGCATCACCGCCGGCGACCTGCGTCAGCGCGTGCGCCTGACCAGCTCGCGCGATGCTTTCGATCGCCTCGGCGGGCAGATCAACGCCATGCTCGACCGCATCGGCGCGCTGATGGAGGAGCTGAGGCTTCTCACCGACTCGCTCGCCCACGACCTGCGCTCGCCGGTCAGCCGCTTGCGCGCGGCGGCCCACGCCGCGGCCGAGACCGCCGACCCGGCGGAGCGCGACCAGCAGCTCGCCAAGCTGATCGGCCAGGCCGATGCGCTGATGCGGATCCTTACGACGGTGCTGGAAATCAGCCGCTCGGAAGCGATGACCGGACGCGACCAGTTCGCCTGGTTCGATGCGGGCGACCTCGCCGCCGAGCTGAGCGAAATGTACGAGCCGCTCGCCGACGAGGCGGGTTCTCCGCTGAAGCTCGAACGGCCTGCCGGGCCGCTGCGCGTCTTGGGCCACCGCCAGCTCCTCGCCCAGGCGATCAGCAACCTCATCGAAAACGCGATTCGCTACGGCGGAGGCGGCGAGATCCACGTGCGCGCGGTAGCCGCGGGCGGCTCCCTCGCGATCCGGGTGACGGACCGCGGACCGGGGATCCCCGAGCACCGAAGGGGCCAGGCGCTGCGGCGCTTCGGGCGGCTCGATTCGAGCCGCTCGGCCGAGGGCGCCGGGCTCGGCCTCACCTTGGTCCAGGCCATCGCTCACCTCCACGACGGCAAGGTCGTCCTGGAGGACAATAGCCCCGGCCTGATCGCAACGCTGGAAATCCCGGTTGCGGAAGCAGCCTCGGGACGACCGGTCGAACCATCCGATCATCGCCATACGGGCGCCCCGTTCCACGGCACGCACCGGCGATCACAGGCCGCGGATGCGGATGGCAAGGAACCCGTCGCCTGCTGATCGCGTCTTTAGGTCAGGTTCCTAAAAGACCGAGACAGGAGAAAACGCGCACATGTCGGATCAGCTCGAAGCCACGAGGCCGCGGTCGCGCGACCGGTTCCAGACCGTGAACCCGGCGACGGGAGAGCCCGGCCGGTCTTACGAACAGCACAGCATCGAGGAAGCGCACGCGATCGCCGCCCGTGCGCATGACGCCTTCCTCGACTGGCGGCGGACGTCGTTCGACGAGCGCTCGGCAGCCGTTCGCAGGGCGGGCGAGATCCTGCGCTCGCGCAAGGACGAATTCGCCCGCCTGATGACCGAGGAGATGGGCAAGACGCTCGACGACGGGCGCGCCGAAATCGAGAAATGCGCGCTCAATTGCGACTGGTTCTCCGACCACGCAGACGACTATCTCACCGAGGAGCCGGTCGACATCGGCGGCGGCGAGGCGTTCGTCACCTTCAACCCGCTCGGCATCGTGCTCGCGGTGATGCCGTGGAATTTCCCCTTCTGGCAGGTCTTCCGCTTCGCCGCTCCGGCGCTGATGGCGGGGAACGGCGCGCTGCTGAAGCATGCGAGCAACGTCCCCGGCTCCGCGCTGGCGATCGAGGAGGTGCTGCACCAGGCCGGTATCCCGAAAGACCTGTTCCGAACCTTGTTGCTTCCGAGCACTGCGGTAGAGGGTCTGATCAAGGACGAGCATGTCGCCGCGGTCACCCTCACCGGCAGTGTCGCCGCCGGAAAAGCGGTCGCTACGGCCGCCGGCTCGGTACTCAAGAAATGCGTGCTCGAGCTCGGCGGGGCTGACGCCTATCTGGTGCTCGAGGATGCCGACATCGCCGCCGCGGCGAAGATCGCCGCCACCGCGCGGATGGTGAACGGCGGCCAGAGCTGCATCGCCGGCAAGCGCTTCATCGTCGTTCGCCCGGTGCTCGACGCCTTCGAGAAAGCCCTGACCGACGCGATGCGCGGTTACGACATGGGCGACCCGGCCAAGGCCGGGACACGGCTCGGCCCGATGCAGAGTGTCAAGGCGCGCGACGAGATCCATCGCCAGGTGACGGAGAGCGTCGACAAGGGTGCGCGCCTGCTGCTCGGCGGCCAGGTGCCCGACCGGCCGGGCGCATGGTATCCGGCGACGGTCCTCGCCAACGTCCTCCCCGGCCAGCCGGCGCACGACGAGGAAGTGTTCGGCCCGGTCGCCGCGATCATCGCCGCGGACGACGAGGCCGATGCCATCCGGATCGCCAATGCCAGCGAGTTCGGCCTCGGCTCGGGCGTGCTGACCGCCGACCTCGACCGCGGCCGCGCGATTGCCGCGCGCGAACTCGAGGCGGGATCGAGCTTCGTCAACGAGAATGTCCGGTCCGATCCCCGAGCGCCCTTCGGCGGGGTCAAGCATTCGGGCTACGGGCGCGAATGCTCGGCCTTCGGAATCCGCGAGTTCACCAACATCAAGACGGTGCACGTGAAGCCGCTCGGCCAATCGTCCGGCAGCGCGGTGGAATAAACGAAGGCGTCAGCCTTCGATGATGACCTTGGTGCCGATCTTCGTCAGACCGTAGAGCTTCTCGGCGAACTTGAGCGGCAGCCGCACGCAGCCGTGGCTCGCCGGGTAACCCGGGTTGGGCCCGGCGTGGAAGGCGATCCCCGCCGAATCGTACATCTGCATGTAGGGCATCGGCGCATTGTCATATTTGCGGCTGAAGCCCTTCACCTTCTTGTTCATCACCGACCAGAAACCGAGCGGGGTTTCCTTACCCTTCTTGCCGCTGGAGATGGTCGAGACGGCGATGAGCTTGTCGCCCCGATAGACATAGAAAAGCTGGGTCAGCGTATCGATGACCACCTTAGTCTCGCCCTGTTGCGGGACGGCCGCCGCCCATTTGAACTCGCCGGGCCGCATGTACAGGGGACCGAACAAGGCAACGGCGTCCTTGTGCGCTTGCGGCGCGTTCCCCTGCGTCCAGCGGTAAGGGAGCTCCTGCGCCGCAGGCGCGACGCGCGACGGCGCCTGCACGATTTTCGGCGCGCTTGCGCAGCCCGCGAGAAGCACCGAGCCGAGAACCGCGACCGACCAATTCCTGATGCCTTGCACCCGCTTACCCCGAAGCTGCCGAGTGGAGGCAAGTTGAACAGCGCACCGCCGCCGAGTCGTCAATCCAGCGGTAAACGCCGGGTTACCGGTTAACCGCCGCGGCTATGCGATCGTATCGAAAAACACCCAAGGATAGACGATCAAGTAACCCAC
>DASUXP010000021.1:0-3916 GCA_036377835.1 Sphingomicrobium sp.
GGGTGATCCAGGCGACGCTGATCATCGCGCTGGCCCGGATCCTGTTCGGAGTGCCGATGGCGGGCGGCTGGCCGGCCCTGATCCTCGGCCTGTTCCTGTTCATCGTCGGCAGCCTCGCGCTCGGCTTCCTCGTCTCGACCGTCGCCCGCAACCAGCTCCAGGCGATGCAGATGGCGTTCTTCTACTTCCTGCCGTCGATCCTGCTGTCGGGCTTCCTCTTCCCGTTCCGCGGGATGCCGGTGTGGGCGCAGTGGATCGGCACAGCGGTGCCGGTGACCCACATGCTCCGCGTGGTGCGCGGATCGATGCTCAAGGGCGTGGGGATCGCCGACGCCCTGCCCAGCCTCGGCGCGCTGGCGCTGTTCGTCCTCATCGTCGCCACGATCGCGGTGAAGCAGTACCGGACGACGCTCGACTAATTCGCGCTCCCCGGCGCAGGCCGGGGTCCAGTCCGAACAAGGAAACCGGCGCGGCAGCGCCGCCTGGGCCCCGGCCTTCGCCGGGGAACAGCGAGTTCAGCCCTCCAGCTGGCGCGTCAGCAGGCGGATGTCGGCGTCGAGCTCGGCGTCGCTGGCGCGCAGCTTCTCGATCTGGCGGACCGCGTGGATCACCGTGGTGTGGTCGCGCCCGCCGAAGCGGCGGCCGATGTCGGGCAGCGACTTGGGGGTCAGCTGCTTCGAGAGATACATCGCCACCTGTCGCGGCCGCGCGACCTCGCGCGCCCTCCGCGCCGAGGTCATCTCCGCCTTGCGGATTCGGTAATGCTCGGCGACCTGGGTCTGGATCTCGTCGATCGAAATTCGCCGCTGGTTGGCGCGGAGCACGTTGGCCAGCACTTCCTCGACGAAGGCGACGTCGATCTCGCGGCCGGTCATCATCGCATAAGCGCCGATGCGGTTGAGGGCGCCTTCCAGCTCGCGCACCGAGGAGGTCACCCGGCGAGCGAGGAAATCGATCACCGGCCGCGGCATCTCGACCCCGGGAAGCGCCTCCAGCTTGGAGACGATGATGTTGAAGCGAAGCTCGTAATCCGCGGCGTTGATGTCGGCGACCAGGCCCCAGCTGAGGCGCGAGAGGATTCGCGGCGCGATCCCGTCGAGGTCCTGCGGCGCCCGGTCCGAGGTGATCACCAGCCGCCGTCCGGCGGTGATGATCTCGTTCATCGTGTGGAAGAATTCCTCCTGCGTCGAATCCTTGCCGGCGATGAACTGGACGTCGTCGATCAGCAGCAGGTCGGCGTTCCTGAGGCGCTGCTTGAAGCCGATCGTGTCGTTTTCCTTCAGCGCCCGGATGAACTCGACCATGAACTTCTCGGCCGACATCGAGACGACCCTGGAGCCGCGGTTGTGCGCGCAGAATGCGTGGCCGATGGCGTGCAGCAAATGGGTCTTGCCGCGCCCGGTGCCGCCGTGGATGAACAGCGGGTTGAAGCTGACCTGGTGCGAGGTGGCGAGGGTCCGCGCGGCGGTCGCGGCGACCTCGTTGGCCTTGCCCACGACGAACGTCTCGAAGCGGTAGCGCGGGTCGAAATTGGGTGCGTCGGGGTCGCGCTCGAACGCCGCCGGCGCTTCCTCGAGGATGAGCAGGGGCGCGGGCCGGGGCGCGTCGGAGGCGGCGATCACGCGGACGTCGCGGACCACCGGAAGCATTGTCTTCCACGCGAGCGCCAGCCGGTCGCCGAAATGCGAGCGCACCCAGTCGGCCATGAACTGGCTCGGCATGATGAGGTCAAGCGACCCGCTGTCGGGGTCGAAGGCGCCGAGCTCGGCCGGCCGCAGCCAGCCGTCGAAGGTGCGGGCGCCAAGGTCGCGGCGAAGTCCCGTGCGGATCGATTCCCAGGCTGCCTCGAGCGGTGCCGTGGCCGGCGCCCTCGATAGCTCGACAGACGAACTGACCCTCTCGCCGTGCACTGGCCCGCGCCTCCCTTGGTTGGCCCCCTCATCGAGGCAAAGAGAGCCCGTCCGCCGGTCTCCGAGTCGCGGCGCGTGCAAGCCCTCTTCTCTCTTGCCCCCGGCGCGGATTCGCGCCCGGAAGGCTGTTTCTGAAAGCGTTGGGGCAAGCTTTCAAGTGCCGATTTTTCACGGAAGTGAAATAAAGGCTCTTGACAAAGGAAACCCGCGGAAAGTGCCAAAGAACGGCAGAAAACCGCCATTCTTATGGTTATCCATGCGTTAACGCCCGCGCGAATCGCGGGAATTGCTGCATTTTTTTGACGGTCCAGAATCGGGACGGGCCGCCGGTCTCCCGACGGCCCGTTCAGGCGCCCGCTTGAGGGCGGGTTTCAGCCCAGCGAGGCAAGCCGCTTGGACAGGCGGGAAAATTTCCGCGCCGCGGTGTTTTTGTGGATGACTCCGCGGGCGACGCCGCGGAACAGCTCCGGCTGCGCCTTTTTCAGCGCGTCGGCGGCCTCGGCCTTCTTGCCCTCGGAGATCGCCGATTCGACGGCCTGGATGAAGGTCCGGATGCGGCTGATTCGCGAATGGTTGATCGTCTCGCGCTTCGCGTTGCGGCGGATGCGCTTCTTGGCCTGCGGCGTGTTCGCCATCGAAAGTCCTCGTGTCCCGTGCGGTGCAATAAAAAAGCGGCGCAGTGGCCAAACGGCCGCGCCGACGTGCGTGTTCCCCTACTCAGCGAGGGGCTTGGGGTCAACCTCCCGCTAGTGCTGGCATTTGGGGCAATAGAAGGTCGAGCGCCCGCCCTGGACGATGCGCCTGACCGGGCTTCCGCAGGCGCAGGCGTGCCCCTCGCGGTCATAGACGGCGAAGGTCTTGGAGAAATAGCCGAGCTCGCCATCGGGCGAGGCGAAATCGCGCAGCGTCGATCCGCCCGCCGCGATCGCTTCGCCGAGCACATCGCCGATCGCCTCGACCAGCCGCCGCAGCCGTGGCAGCGAGACCGAGCCGCCGGCCCGCGCGGGGTGGATTCCCGCCCGGTAAAGCGCCTCGCAGACGTAGATGTTGCCAAGCCCGGCAACGATCCGCTGGTCGCCGAGGAGCAGCTTGATCGCCGCGCTTCGTCCGCGCAGCCGGTCCCGCAACGCGCGCGCGCCGAGGTCGAACGGCTCGGGGCCGAGCGCCTTGAACGGCGGCCAGTCGCCGAGCTCCGCCGTGGGCAGGAGGTCGACCGAACCGAATCGCCGCGGGTCGTTGAGCGCGAGCCGCGTGCCCGCGTCGGTCTCGATCAGCAAATGGTCGTGCTTGTCGATCTCCTCGCGGTCGATCCGCCAACTCCCCGACATGCCGAGATGGAAGACCATGGTGTCGCCGCGGTCGGTGTCGATCAGGCCATATTTGGCGCGGCGCCCGAGCCCGGTGACCGTCGCGCCGGTCAGCCGCTGGCCGAGATCGTGGGGGAAGGCATGACGCAAGTCGGGCCGGCGCGGCTCGACCCGGACGATCCGCCGGCCGTCGAGCACGCGGGCGAGCCCGCGGACGGTGGTTTCGACTT
Organism: Sphingomicrobium sp.; assembly: GCA_036377835.1. Taxonomy (GTDB): domain Bacteria; phylum Pseudomonadota; class Alphaproteobacteria; order Sphingomonadales; family Sphingomonadaceae; genus Sphingomicrobium. The sequence continues at coordinate 3,448 of DASUXP010000021.1, forward strand.
CGGGAAGCTCGGGCATCGCCGCCGATATGGCGAACGCGCCCCAAGCCCGCTAGAGGCGCGGGCGCCATGAAGAACCAGGTGAATTTCGGCGACGAGCTGGTCAGCCCCGAGGAGAAGACGCGGCGCGTCGGCGAGGTCTTCAGCTCGGTCGCCCGCCGCTACGACCTGATGAACGACCTCATGTCGGGCGGGATGCACCGGCTGTGGAAGGACCGTTTCGTCAACCGCGTGAAGCCCAGGCCGGGCGAGGCGATCCTCGACATGGCCGGCGGCACCGGCGACGTCGCCTTCCGCATGGCCCGCCGCGGAGCCCGGGTGACGGTCGCCGACATCAATCCCGAGATGCTAGCAGTCGGCATCGAGCGCGCCCAGCGGCGCGGCATCGACGGGCTTGTCTGGGCCGAGGAGAATGCCGAGAAGCTAAGCTTCGGCGACCGCGCCTTTGACGCCTACACGATCGCGTTCGGAA
>DASUXP010000022.1:0-2530 GCA_036377835.1 Sphingomicrobium sp.
GCGGAAAGCTTCGCCGAGGTGCTCCACGCCCAAGTGCGCAACCGGCTTTGGGGCTATGCCGAGGAGCATCTCTCCAACGCGCAGCTGATCCGCGAGAAATATGCCGGCATCCGCCCCGCGCCCGGCTATCCGGCCTGCCCCGACCACAGCCTCAAGCCGATCCTGTTCCACATGCTCGGCGGTTCGCCCGGCGAGGTCACGCTGACGGAGAATTTCGCGATGCTCCCGACGTCGGCGGTCTCCGGCTTCTATTTTGGTCATCGCGACAGCCAGTATTTCGGGGTCGCCCGCATCGGCCGCGACCAGCTCGAGGAATATGCGGCGCGGCGGGAGGTGCCGGTCGAGCAGGCCGAGCGCTGGCTTCGGCCGAACCTCGATTGAACTGTTCCCCGGCGAAGGCCGGGGCCCAGGCGGCGCTTCCGCGCCGGTTTCTTCTTTTGGACTGGACCCCGGCCTTCGCCGGGGAACAGCAATCGGCTAGGGCCGCAACGTCATGCTCCGGCGCTTGCTAGTCTTTATCGCCCTCCTGCTCACTCCGGCACTCGCTCACGCTCAGGGCATCACGCCTGAACTGGTCGCCGAAGGCCCGGCGCCCCCCGGCGGCGAGGTCGAGCTGGCGATCCACATGCGCCCGGCGCATGGCTGGCACGGCTACTGGCGGAACCCCGGCGACGCCGGCCTGCCGATGGAGGTGAAGTGGCAGCTTCCGCCAGGCTTCTCGGCCGGCCCGCTGCGCTATCCGGTCCCGACGCGGCTCACCATCGCCGGGCTGATGAATTACGTTTACGAGCGCGACTACGCCGTGCTCGTGCGGCTGAAGGTCCCCGCGGGCGCGAAGGGCATGGTGCCGATCCGTGCCGAGGCGCGCTGGCTCGCCTGCACCGACAAGATCTGCGTCCCAGAGCGGGGCGAGCTGTCGCTCGACCTACCGGTCGGCAGGGGCACGCCGAACCGGGCGCAGTTCGACGAGTGGCGCCGCGCGCTTCCGCGGCCGCTTGGCGCTCCCGCGGCGTTCCAGTCGACCGGCGACGTCTGGCGGGTCGCCATCCCGCTGCCGCGCGGCATCGCGGTCAGGGACCCCTACGTCTTCCCGATCGACGACGGGCCGGTGGACTATGCCGCACCGCAGACATTCTTCCGCGACGGCGATCGCCTCGTCGCGCACCTCAAGATGCGCAGCGGCGATCCGAAGCAGCTGCGCGGCGTGCTGTCGCTCGGCGATGGGACAGGGCTCGAGTTCACCGCCGAGCGCCGCCCGGTCGGAAGCGACGGGACCCCGCTCGGCTCGGTCCAGCCGAGCGCCGTCCTCTGGGCGATCCTCGGCGCGCTGATCGGAGGGCTGCTCCTCAACCTGATGCCCTGCGTCTTCCCCATCCTTGCCCTGAAGGCGCTGCATTTGTCGCGTGCCGGAGGGGAGGCGGCGCACGCCCGCTCGGATGCGCTCGCCTACACGGCGGGAGCGATCGTCGGCACCGGCGCGCTCGGACTTGCCCTGCTCGCCATCCGTGCGGCCGGGGTGGAGGCGGGCTGGGCCTTCCAGCTGCAGGACCCGCGCACGATCATGCTCCTGCTGCTGCTGGCGGTGGCGATCACCGCCAACTTGCTCGGACTCTACGAGTTGCCCGTGCTCGGCGGGCGGGCCAAGCCGGCGGGAAGCTTCGGCACCGGAGCGCTCGCCGCCTTCGTCGCGACGCCCTGCGCCGGGCCGTTCCTCGGCGCAGCGCTCGGCACTGCGCTGCTGCTCCCCGCAGCGGGCTCGGTCGCAGTGTTCGCCGCGCTCGGGCTCGGCCTCGCGCTCCCGTTCCTGCTGATCGCTTTCATTCCGACGCTCAGAAAGGCGCTGCCCAAGCCCGGACCGTGGATGAAGCGCCTCCAGCGCTTGCTCGCCATACCCATGGGCGCGAGCGCCGTCGCTGCCGCCTGGCTGCTTTATCGCCAGGCGGGCGAAGGCGGGCTTGTGCTCGGTCTGCTCACCGCAATTGCCCTCGTCGCGCTTGTCTGGGGCGCCGGTTGGCTCCAGCGTCGCGGCCTCAGGAGCGGCTGGACAGCAGCCGCGCTTGCAATTGCGGTCTCGGCCCTTGCCATTTCCCAGGTGCCCGTTCGGGCGGTCGCGCAGCCCACCGTCGCCGGAGCCGAGGCATGGAGCGCCGCACAAGCGGCGAGCTACGCGGCTCGCGGCCGGCCGATCTTCGTCTATTTCACCGCCGACTGGTGCCTCACCTGCAAGGCCAACGAAGCCGCGGCGATCGACCGCGACGAGGTGCGCGACGCCTTCCGCAAAGCCGGCGTAAAGGTGCTCGCCGGCGACTGGACCAACGGCGATCCCGAGATCACCCGCTTCCTCGAAAGCCGCGGCCGCGCCGGAGTGCCGCTTTAACTCTGGTACGCCCCGGGCAAGCCACCCGAGGAGCTGCCGCAGCTCCTCACGCCGTCGATGCTCATTTCCCGCGCTCAGTCGGCGAAGCGGTAGGCGCGCGCTCCCAGACTTTCTTTCCGCCGACCCACGTCTCCAGCACCTGCGTGCGGCCGA
>DASUXP010000023.1:0-6189 GCA_036377835.1 Sphingomicrobium sp.
GACCAGGTCATTGAGCGGCACGAGCCCGGCGAGGAGCGCGACCACCACCGCCGTGAACAGGGTGATTCGAACCGGGTTCCGGCGACCCGAGAGACGCGCGAGGCGGCCCGGCAGCAACCCGTCGCGGGACATCGCAAGGAAGATCCGGCTCTGGCCGTAGAAGAAGGCGAGGATCACCGTCGGCAATCCGACGGATGCGGACAGAGCCAGCAACTTGCCGGCCACCGGCCAGCCGATATCGCGCAGGATCTGGGCAAGCGGGTCCGCGCTCTTGGCGAAGCGCTGGTAGGGCTCCGCGCCGATCGCCGCTGCCCCGACCGCCATGTAGATGAGGATGCACAGCAACATGGAACCGACGATGCCGATGGCCAGATCGCGCGACGGGTTCTTGGCCTCTTCTGCCGCTGTCGCGATGGCGTCGAAACCGTAGAAGGCAAAGAAGATGATCGCCGCGGCCGCCATCACTCCGACCTCGTGACCCGGCGGGCCCTGCTTGGAAAAGCCGTAGGGCATGAACGGCTGGAAGAAGTCACTGTTGAAAACGGTGAGCGCGACAACCACGAACATCAGCAGCGCCAGCATCTTCACAGCGACGAGGAAGCTGTTGAGATTGGCGCTTTCCTTGAGACCGATAACGAGCGCCGTGGCAATTACAGCGATGATGAACACCGCCGGGAAATTGAACACACCGCCCAGCGCGGGCGCCGTCGCGAGGGCTTCCGGAATACCCACCAGCGGCGAGAAATAGCCCGACCAGCCGACCGAAACGGCGCTCACCACCAGGCTATATTCGAGGATTAGCGACCAGCCGACAAACCAGGCGATGATCTCCCCGAACACCACATAGGAATAGGTATAGGCCGCGCCGGACGCCGGAATCATGGTCGCGACCTCGGCATAGGCAAGGCCGGCTGCAGCGCAGATCGCACCCGCGACGACGAAGCTCAGCATCATCGCCGGTCCCGCCTTGTCGGCCGCCGTGCCGATGAGAACCAGGATGCCCGTGCCGACGATCGCGCCGACGCCGAGGAAAATGAGGTGGGGCCAGGATAGCGATCGCTTCAGCCGGTGCTCTTCCGGGATGTCCTCTGGCGCCGCGATCGTCTTGCGATATTTCCAGCTCATGCTGCCCCTTCCCCCGTCAATCGTCATTGCGAGGAGCGCAGCGACGAAGCAATCCAGTCAACCGCCGCTGGAGTGCTTCGCTACGCTCGCAATGGCCGCGCGTGCCGTCAATAATCCTTCGACACGCGAACGCTGGCGCCGGAGCGGCCGACCGTGGAAACGGTGGAAAGCAGCGAAAGCCAGCGCGTGATCTGGTATTCGACGCGGGTCGCGGAATAGCCCTGGCCGTCGGTGACGACCTCGACGAACAACTTGCGAGTCACATATTTGCCCGCCGCGACGGCCGTCTTCTGGCCCGTTGCCACGTCCGCCGGAACGATGCGCAAGCGATCGAGCCCGATCGCCTTGCGCAGCGAATTGATCGGGTCGAGGTTGCCCGACCCGCTCTGCAACGCGGCGACCGCCGACGCCAGCTGCAGCGCCTCGGGCGCGGAGAGGTTGGTGATCGAGGTGCCGAACAGGATTCGCGAGAGGAGCTCGTCCTGCGGCAGCGGCGGAGTGCTGGCGAAGGTGATCTCGGGCCTAAGGCCCGTGCCACGCACGTTGACGCTCGCGTCCAGTCCCTGGACCTGCGCCTCGGCGCGGATATCGAGCAACGGGTTGGGCGGGCTTTCACCCTGGAAGCGGATCGTCCCTCGATCCAGGCGGAAGCTGCGCCCGGCGAAGTCGTAATTCCCGCGAACGAGATCTGCGCGGCCGGTGAAACGCGGCGAGTCGGCGAACCCGCCGACATTGAGGTTGGTCGTCCAGTGGCTGTCGATGCCGAGGCCGGTGACGCGCAGATCGGGCCCGGCGACCTTGAAGTTGAGCTTCCACGGATGAAGGTCCTTCGGCTCGATCACGTCCTCGGGATCGAGGCCGCGCTCACGGATCTGCAGGCTCGGAACCGATGCCGCGGCGCTCGCCCGACCGAGCTGGAACAGGCCCTTGTCGAGGTGGAGATCACCGGAGATCGTGCCGGTCTCGCCGTCCGAGCGGATCCGCAGCGGCCCGGTCACCCGCGCGGCAATGTCGTCGCGATTGAGCAGCAGCGCCTGGTTGGCGTTAAACGAGAGGTTGAGCGCGGTGCGCCCGCCTGAAAAGGTCACGGTGCCGTTGCCCGTCACCGAGCCGCCGCCGCTGGTCCGGCCCGACAGCTGCGTGAAGATGAGCTGCGGCCCGGAGAAGCGCGCCTGCGCCGAGAGCTGGTCCAGCACCATGCCGGTGACGGCGCTCTCCAGCCGCGCATTTTGCGAACGAAGCGAGCCGCGGATCACGGGATCGGCCCACCGGCCGCCTATGTCCGCGCCAATCGCGATCGGCCCGGACATGTCGAGCACTTCGGTTCCCGACAAGCGCCACAAGGTGTCCGCCGGGCCCGTATAGCGCAGCTGCGCGAACATCGGCGCGTTGAGCAACTCGGCCACCAGCGGGCCTTTGCCCATCGGGGCGAAGCGTGCCTGCGCGCGTCCGATCACAGCTCCGCCGCTCGCCGCGACGGCGCGCATCGCCGCCTTGTCGCCGCTGATCACGGCGGCGATACCAAGATCGATCGGCTTGGACGCGAGCACCAGGCCGGCGCGGCTCAAGCCCCGCACCTTGAGGTCCAGCCGCCCGGCACGATTGCCCTTCCAGGCATAGTCCAGCCGCCCCGTCGCCGAGCCGCTGAGGTCCATCCCCGGCCAGAACAGGTCGAGCACTTCGAGCGGCATTCCGGCGACCTGCGCATGCACTTCGGGCCGCGAGCCGCTTCGGCCGGACACGGTCGCGTTCCCGCCGGCGAAGCTGAGATTGGTCGGGGCGAGCGCCCAGCCGTCTCCGGAGCGCGTCAGCACCGCCGCCTCCTTCAGCACCAGCGGCTCGCGCTCGATCCGGCCGCTGCCGGTCAGGCGGACGCTGTCGGGGGTCACATTGGCGAGGGTCGAGAAAGCGAACGCCGCGCCGCGGCGGCCGGCGAAAGCGGCGCGAACCTGGCCGGAGCCGTTGACGAGCTTCGCATTGGCGGTGAGCCGGGCGAGCGAGATGCCGCTCGCTTCGAGGCCGCGGGCGTCGACCACACCGTCGACGGTGGTGCGCTCGTCGGCGAGGATGATGGTCCCGTCGGCCCGCCCGCTGCGCACCGCGAACGCGCCCGGGAAATTGACGTTGTTGCCGGTCAGGTGGGCGTCGATCCGCTGCGCCTGACCGGCGGGCGAGAAATCGAGGGTGCCCTCGAGGGTTCCCCTGGCGAGCACGAGGCGGCCGGTGAACCCGCCCGGGTCGGAGCGAAGGTCGCCTCTGGCATGCGCGCCGCCGGCATCGAGGGCGGCGATGGAAATCACCGTGGCGCCGTTCTTCGGAAGGAGGATCCGGCCGTTGCTGGTAAACGGGCCGAGCTTCGACCCGCCCATCGCGCGATAGTCGAACCCGGCCGCCGTCGGGGTCAGCAGCAGCCGCATCTGGCGGATACCGAGCGCATCGTTGGGGCGCTCGAGGAGCAGATCGAGGCGCGGCCGCTCGATGCGCCCGTCGAGTACCAGGCGCAGCGGCCCGTATTTCGCCTGCCGCCCGGAGGCGACGATGTGGAAGGTGCCGTCACGGAAGCGCTGCCCCGCTCCCGACAGCCTCAGCTTCGGCGAGTAAAGCTGCAGGTTACTGAAATGGACGATGCCGTCATTGCCGCGCTCGAGATTGGTGGTGAGTGAAGGTAGCCCGCCGGTGAGGTCGCGGAAGAAGCTGTTGTCGAGGCGCCGGACCCAGGCCTTGGCGGTGCCCACGACGTGGCTGCCCTTGTTGTTGGGGCCGGGCACGACCTTGAGGTCGGTGATCACGTCGACGATCCCGAGGCCCGGGATCAAATAACGCTTCATCGCGCCCGAGAGCAGCACCTCGAAGCGGCCGGTGACGAGGTCGATCAGGACCGACATCTTGCCGTTCCACTTTGCGCTGGTGAGCTTCAGCGCCTCGCCGCGCACCAGCTTGGGGGTGACCGTCAGCCAGCCCTCGATCCGCGGGTTGGCGAGCATTGCCCCGGCGACGTCGCCAATGCCGGTGATCGCCCGCGCCTGGAGCCTGATCGGCGCGCGCAGTGGCCAGGGCGTCAACCGCCCCCTCCCCTCGGCGCGAAGCTGGTCGAACCCGGTATCGTCGAACTGAACGTGCGGCGACGTGAGCCGGTAGGAATAATCGGCGCTGTCGAACGGACCGTCGAGCGTCCACACCATCCGCACCTGCTTGCCGGTCATGTTCGGGAACAGCGCCGGCGGCTTCGCCAGATCGACGCCGAGGCGAAGGTCGCGGTAGCGGCGATTGGATACGTCGACGGCCCCCTTGGCGACGAAACGGATCGCCGCCGAGGTCAGGGCAAGCTCGCCATCGACCGCCCAGCGGCCGACCTGCGTGCCCGAGCCGCGGACGTTGACGATAGGGACAGTGAGGCGCTGCAGCCGGCCCTTGAGGAACTGCGCCGGGTTCCACTGGCCCGCGAGGCTGTAGCGCCCCTCGTCGACGCCGAGGCGCAGGCGGATCGTGGGGCGTCCGGAGAGATCGACCGCCGCGGTCCCGCGCCACCGGCTCCAGCGGCCCTTGCCGCCGATCCATGCGTTGAGCGGCCGCTTCGTCCCCACCAGCGCTGGCACGAGACCGTTGGCCGGAGCGGCCACGCGCGCGGCAAGGTCGAACTTGTCGCGGTCGGGCTCCGCGTCAAGGTGAAAGGCGATGCGGTCGCCGCCATTGTTCAGCGCCACGCCGAGTTCGACCAGCGCCCGGCCCGAATGGACGTCTGCCTTGCCCCGAACGCTTCCGCTCCGCGCCTGCCCGCCGACGGCGGCGCCCACTTCGAGGCGGCGGATGGAGAGCTCACCGATGTGGATATCGAAGCCGGGGAGGATCGGCCCCTTCTTGGTGCTAGGCTTGAGCCTGGGCAGTCGAATGAGCGTGACCCGGTCGGCGGTGAGACTGTCGATGTGCAGGCGGTTGGTCAGCCAGGCGCCCGGCGACCAGTCGAGCACGATGTTGGGCGACGCCAGGAACACGCCATTGGGGTCGGCAACGCGCACGTTGCGCAGCTGCGATTTGCCGAAAATGGACCCGTCAATGCGCCCGATCTGGATGCGCAGGCCCGACGCCGTCTCGAGCCGGCCGATCCGGTCGACGATGAAGCGGTGGCCCGGCGCCGTGTCGAGCAGAACGAGCGCTCCGGCGAGAAGAACGAGCAGCGCCAGGAACAGGGCGAACAGCTCGTTGAGCAGCCGCCGCGCCCAGTCGGAACGAAGCCGTCTCCTCGGCGGAGCGGCGGCTTCGGCGGCGGTCTCGGCCACGGCCTAGAATGCCTGCCCGAGCGAGACGGTCACCGCCACCGGGCCGTCGCCCTTCTGGCGGTTGAGCGGCACGCCGACATCGAGCCGAAGCGGCCCGAAGCTCGAATAATAACGCACTCCGAGACCCACGGCGAAACGCCAGTCCTTGAAGTCGGGCAGCGCCTCGGTGGTCAGCGACCCACCGTCGAAGAAGGGGACGATGCCGAAATTGCCGCCAAATTGCTTCAAGCGAATCCGCGCCTCCAGTGCGAACTCGGCGAGGCCGCGGCCGCCGATCGGATCGCCATCTACGTCCTTGGGGCCGAGACGCTGATAGCCGTAGCCGCGCACCGACCCGCCGCCTCCCGAATAGAAGCGGCGGGAGGGCGCGATGTCGAAGGAGCTGGCGCCGAGGATGGTGCCGAGGCGGATTCGGCCGGCGGCGACCACCCGGTCGGAGACGGGACGGTAGGCGGTCGCGTCGATCTGCACGCGGGCGTAGGCGAAGCTGCCGCCATGGGCGGAGATTTCCGGGCTGAAACGGCCGCTGAGGCGGAAGCCGCTCGTCGGGTCGAGCAGGCTGTCGCTGCCGTCATAGCCGAGGCTGAGCGGCGCCGCGGCGATGAGGAACGTGCGGGTACCCTTGAGACCCGAGGTGCCGAACACACCGCGCTCGTCGGTGGCGAGCAGCTCGGCGCCGTAGGTCCAGGTCCATGTCTTCTGCCAGATGAAATTGCTCTGCCGCTCGATATTGCCGGCGAGCAGCAATGTGCGGGCCTCGTAGGCGTTGAACTCCTGGTGGGAGGCC
>DASUXP010000024.1:0-3463 GCA_036377835.1 Sphingomicrobium sp.
AGCGGCAGGACGAACGGCCGGTCGCGCTTCCGCAATTCGGCATAGCTGAGCTCGGCGGTCTCGGCTGCGAGAGGATGGAAGCCGTCGAGGTCGGCGCCGGAGGCCATTGCCTCGATCGCCGCGGCGGCATCGGCATCAGCGGGGACGTGCGCCAACACCGGCTTGTCACCGAGCGTGAGGACGGCTCCCGGCCGGGTCCGCATCGCCTTCAGCCACGCCGGGTCCCATGCATAGCCCATATTCGCGATCAGCGCGGCGCGGCCGGGCGCGGGCCGATCCGCACACTCGAACCCGGCATTGGCCGCAAGGCGGCAGGCGCGATCGCTCGCGTCCATGCCGAAGGGCCGCGCCGAGTTAACGTCGACGGGGATGAACAGGAGGGCCGGATCGGTCGTCATCGCCCCGCGCATAGAGGGGGAAAAGCGGGCAAGACAATGGCCCGGCGGGCGGTGGCTTGCCCGTGTAAAACATTTCGCGCACTAATCAGCAGTAAATGACCGACGCCGATCGATCTCCTGCCCATGGCCGCCACGGCTCGACCTACCGCGTCGCCGGCTCGCTGACGATCACGCGCGCCGCGACGACGCAGCGCGAGCTTGACGCTCTGCCCGACCCGCTGACCATCGATCTCTCCGAAATCCAGCGCATGGACACGGTCGGGGCGTGGCTGGTCTATCGCGCGGTGCGGGATCGCGGCGCCGAGGTGATCGGTGCGAGCCGCGACGAGGTGAGCCTGCTGAAGCAGGTCGGCAAGTTCGACGAGCCCGTGCAGGTCCATCCCGAGCAGAAGGCGAGCGTCATCCGGGTGCTGACCGAAATCGGCGAATATATCGCCGAGGCCGGCACCACCCTTCTCGGTCTCCTCGGCTTCTTCGGGGCGACTCTGATCGGCTTCGCCAACGTCGCCAAGCGCCCGCGCCGCTTCCGCTTCAACGCCGTCGTCCAGCGCTTCGATGTCGTCGGCGTTCGCGCGCTCGGGATCATCGGCCTGATGAGCTTCCTCATCGGAATCGTCATCGCGCAGCAGGGCTCGGTGCAGCTCGAGCAGTTCGGCGCCGAGATCTACACCATCAACCTCATCGGCCGGATCACGGTTCGCGAGCTCGGCACGCTGATGACGGCGATCATGGTCGCCGGCCGCTCGGGTTCCGCCTTCGCCGCGCAACTGGGCACGATGAAGATTACCGAGGAGATCGACGCCATGCGCACGATCGGCGTCTCGCCGGTCGAGGCGCTGGTCATCCCGCGGCTGATCGCCGCCGTCGTGATGATGCCGCTGCTGGCCTTCTGGGCGATGCTCATGGCTTTGATCGGCGGCGGGATCTTCGTCTGGCTCGATCTCGGCATCCCGCCGCTGACCTACATCCAGCGGCTGCAGGAGGTGATCCCCATCACCGACATGTGGGTGGGACTGATCAAGGCGCCGGTGTTCGGCTTCATCATCGCGCTCGCCGGCTGCTTCCAGGGCATGCTGGTCAAGGGCAACAGCGAGGAAGTCGGGCAGCGCACCACGACCGCGGTCGTCCAGTCGATCTTCCTCGTCATCGTGCTCGACGCGGTCTTCGCCGTCTTCTTCAGCTCGGTGGGCTGGAAATGACTCCGAAGGATTGCCAGCCGGTCATCACCGTGCGCGGCCTGCGCAACGCTTTCGGCGAACAGGTCATCCACGACGACCTCGACCTCACCGTTTGCCGCGGCGAGATCCTCGGCGTCGTCGGCGGCTCCGGAACCGGCAAATCGGTGCTGCTGCGCTCGATCATCGGCCTGCAGACACCCGAAGCGGGCGAGATCGAGGTGCTCGGCGAGAACATGATCGACCGTACCGAGGACGAGGCGAAGAACATCCGCCGCCGCTGGGGCATTTTGTTCCAGAACGGCGCGCTCTTCTCGACGCTCACCGTGGCCGAGAATGTCGAAGTTCCAATCCGCGAATATTTCCCGTTCATCGAGGAAGAGCTGCTCGACGAGATCGCCTCCTACAAGATCGCGATGGGCGGCCTTCCGCCCGATGCCGGTCCCAAATACCCGTCCGAATTGTCGGGCGGCATGGTGAAGCGCGCCGGCCTTGCGCGGGCACTGGCGCTCGACCCGGAGCTGTTGTTCCTCGACGAGCCGACCGCCGGGCTCGACCCGATCGCGGCGGCGGCGTTCGACCAGCTCATCCTCTCGCTGCAGCGGCTGCTCGGCCTCACCGTCTTCCTCATCACCCACGATCTCGATACGCTGCACGCGATTTGCGACCGGGTGGCGGTGCTGGCCGACAAGAAGGTGCTTGGCGTCGGCACGATTCCGGAACTATTGGCTTTGGATCATCCTTGGATACAAGAGTATTTCAACGGGCCGCGGGGGCGTATGGCGGCCGAGAGTTATCGGGAGGGGGCCACCGCATAAATGGAAACGCGGTCCAACTATGTGATGGTGGGCGCGGTGACGGTGGCTTTGCTCGCCGGCGTCCTGCTGTTCATCGTCTGGCTTGCCGGGCTGTCGAACAAGGAAACCAAGTGTTTCGACATCTATTTCGCGCAAGCCGTCGGCGGCCTCAACAAGGGGTCGAATGTGACCTTCTCCGGCGTGCCCGTCGGGCAGGTGCAGAAGATCTCGCTGCTTCCGAGCCGGCCCGAGTTCGTCTGGGTCAGGATCGAGGTCGAGAAGAACACGCCCGTGCTCCAGGGCACGACCGCGCAGATCCACGGAGTGGGCTTCACCGGGGTCAATGAGATCCAGCTCGATGGCGCGGCGCGCGGCAAGCCGCCGATCACCGAGGCTGGCCCGCAAGGGTGCCCGGTGGTCCCGGCGAGCACCAGCGGGCTCGGCGCGCTCCTCAACAGCGCTCCCGAGCTGATCGAGCGCATCCAGCGCCTGACCGAGCGGATGACCGAACTGCTCAACGACAAGAACCAGAATGCGATCGCCGACATCCTCGAGAACGTCGACCGCACCACCAAGGTGCTGGCCGACCGCGCTCCCGATCTCGCCGATGCCATCGCCGATGCGCGCATCGCCGTTCGCCATGCCGGAATCGCGGCGCAGCGAATCAGCATCCTCACCGACAGCACCAACCGGCTGGTCAACGAGCAGGGCCGGCCCGCCGCGGAGGACCTGCGCCGGGCCATTGCCTCGATTCAGCAGGCGTCGGACAATCTCAACGGGATGATTTCCGACGCCCGGCCCGGCGTCCAGAACTTCAGCAAGTCGACCTTGCCCGAAGCCAACAGGCTGGTGCGTGACCTGCGCGAGCTGTCGCAATCGCTGAAGGCCGTCTCCGAGCGGGTCGAGCACGAGGGCATCGGCGGAACGCTGCGGCCCGAGCAGCTGCCCGATTATAATCCGAGGAAACGCAAATGAACCCGACGTTGCGTCTTGCGGCGCCCCTTGCATTGGCCGCGGCGCTCGGCGGCTGCTCGATCAGCAACATGCTCGGCGCGGGCAAGCCCCCGACGACGCTCCAGACCCTGACTCCTGA
>DASUXP010000025.1:0-10843 GCA_036377835.1 Sphingomicrobium sp.
TGGATCAGGATCGTTTCGCCTTCCCTCACGCGGTGCACCGAGCGCAACAGCATGTGCGCGGTCATGCCCTGGAGCATCATCGCCGCCGCCTGTTCGGTCGAGATGTCGTCGGGCAGCTTCACCAGCCGGTCGGCCGGGATCAGCCGCTCCTCGGCGTAGCCGCCAACGGGACCCGCGTAAGCCACGCGATCCCCCGCGGCGACGTTGGTCACTCCGGGGCCGACGCTCTCCACCACGCCTGCGCCTTCCACCCCCGGCGTAAAGGGGAGCTGCTGCGGGTAGAGGCCGGTTCGATGATAGACGTCGATGAAGTTGAGGCCGGCGGCCTCCTGCCGGATTCGAGCCTCGCCCGGGCCGGGCTCTCCGGCCTCGGCCTGCTCCCACTTGAGCATCTCCGGCCCGCCGGTCTCGTGGATGCGAATGGCGTGCGGCATTTCTTCCTCCTATCCTCCCCGGCATTTGCCGGGGAGGGGGACCAGCGAAGCTGGTGGAGGGGCCCTCCTGGGATCGCAAGGCCCCTCCACCATTGAATCTGCGTTCAATGGTCCCCCTCCCCTCGAAATCGAGGGGAGGAGAAGGTCAGCCGGCAGCGCCTCCCGCCAAAGCGGCGAGCAGGAGCAGCGCGACGATGTTGGTGATCTTGATCATCGGGTTCACGGCCGGGCCCGCGGTGTCCTTGTAAGGATCGCCGACGGTGTCACCGGTCACGGCCGCCTTGTGGGCTTCCGAGCCCTTGCCGCCGTAATTGCCGTCCTCGATATATTTCTTCGCATTGTCCCACGCGCCGCCGCCGGAGGTCATGGAGATGGCGACGAACAGGCCGGAGACGATCACGCCGAGCAGCAGGGCGCCGACGGCCGCGAGGCCGTTCTCCTGTCCAGCAACGGCGGTGATGGCAAAGTAAACGACGATCGGGGCGAGCACCGGGAGCAGCGACGGCAGGATCATCTCGCGGATCGCGGCGCGGGTGACGAGGTCGACGGTGCGCGCGTAGTTCGGGCGCACCGAACCGTCCATGATCCCCGGATTGTCGCGGAACTGGCCACGCACTTCCTCGACCACCGCGCCGCCGGCGCGGCCCACGGCGGTCATGCCCATCGCGCCGAACAGATAGGGCAGCAGCGCGCCGAGCAGCAGGCCGACGATGACGTAAGGGTTGGACAACAGGAAATCGACATTGAGGCCGGGGAAATATTCGTGGAGGTCGGTGGTGTAGGCGCCGAACAGCACCAGCGCAGCGAGGCCGGCCGAGCCGATGGCATAGCCCTTGGTCACCGCCTTCGTGGTGTTGCCGACCGCGTCGAGTGCGTCGGTGCGAGTGCGCACATCGTCCTCGAGACCTGACATCTCGGCAATTCCGCCGGCATTGTCGGTGACCGGGCCGTAGGCATCGAGCGCGACGACCATGCCGGCCAGAGCCAGCATCGCCGACGCCGCGAAGGCGACACCGAGGAATCCGGCGAGCTGGTAGCTGGCGATGAGTCCGACGATGATCACGATGGTCGGAAGCGCAGTCGCCTCGAGGCTGATGGCGAGGCCCTGGATGATGTTGGTGCCGTGGCCGGTCTGCGATGCCTTGGCGATCGACTGGACCGGGCGGTAGTTCGTGCCGGTGTAATATTCGGTGATCCAGACGATGAGCGCGGTCACAGCGAGACCGACGAAGCTCGCCCAGACGAGGCTCATCGCCGGGAAGCTGGCGCCGGTAGAGGTGGTCACCGCCTGTTGAAGGTCGCCGTCGAGCGTGTACCAGGCCGCGCCGTAGATCGCCGGGACAGCGAGCAGGGTCGCGGTCCAGAAACCCTTGTAGAGCGCGCCCATGATCGACCCCTTGGCGCCGAGGCGGACCATGTAGGTGCCGATGATCGAGGTGATGATGCATACGCCGCCGATCAGCAGCGGAAGAGTCATCAGCGGCAGCAGCAGCGGACCGGTTCCGACCAGCAACGCGACCATCACCATGGTGATGCCGACGGTCACGACATAGGTCTCGAAGAGGTCGGCGGCCATTCCCGCGCAATCGCCGACATTGTCGCCCACGTTGTCGGCGATCACCGCCGGGTTGCGGGGATCGTCCTCGGGGATTCCGGCCTCGACCTTGCCGACCAGGTCGGCGCCAACGTCGGCAGCCTTGGTGAAGATGCCGCCGCCGAGACGCGCGAAGATGGAAACGAGCGAAGCGCCGAGCGCCAAGGCGGTCAGCGCGGTGACGACCGGACGGTCATTTGCGGCATATCCGCCGGGGCCGGTCAGGTACCAAAACAGCACCGCAATCGCGAGCAGCGCCAGGCCGGCGACGAGCATGCCGGTGATCGCGCCGGCGCGGAAGGCGACGGTGAGCCCGCCCTGCAGGCTCTTGCGCGCGGCTTCCGCGGTGCGGACGTTCGAGCGCACCGAGATGTTCATCCCGATGAACCCGGCCGCGCCCGAGAGGATCGCGCCGACGAGGAAGGCGACGGCGGAAAGGCCGCCGAGGAAAATGCCGATGATGACGGCGACCACGACGCCGACGATGGCGATCGTCGTGTACTGACGCTTCAGGTAAGCGGCCGCGCCTTCCTGGATGGCGGCGGCGACCTCGATCATCCGCTGATTCCCGGCCGGCGAGGCGAGCACCTGGCGACTGGTGATGATTCCGTAGAGGACGGCGATCACGCCACAGGCAATGGCGATCAAAAGCAAGTTCATCTGGTTTCCCCGTTTGGCGGCAAACAGAAAGCCCGGCGCGCGGGTGCGCCCGGGAGAGTCGCGCCCCTTTATGAGGCGGCGCTGAAGGTTGCAACCTGTGGGAAAGGCGTCGTGATCTAGTGCAGGAAAAAGGCCGCGGCGGCTCCCGAGAGGAGCCCGCTAAAGGCGATCAGCCACTGGCGCAGCGGGATTGCGGCGATGTTCAAAGCCCAGTTTCTCCGGCAACTTCACCGGGCGCCCGCCGAAGGTCAGCCGGATCGCCGGCCCGCCCGCCACGAGCATCCCGATGCAGCCGATCGTCGTCCCTCGCGGTAAAGAAAGCGTTGACGGGTCGAGGTTGGGCGGCAGGGCGGCGAGCAGCGCGTAATCGTCTCCGCCGGTGGCGGCGAACAGCCGCGCCTTCTCGTCGTCTCCGCGATCGCCGATGAAAGCGTCCGAAAGGGGCAGCTCGTCAAGCCGGATGTCCACGCCACAGCCGCTCGCGCGGGCCATGCGCAGCGCGTCGAGCAGCAAGCCGTCGGAGACGTCCATCATCGCATGGGCGCAAGTAGCCAGCGCCTGGCCCGGCGCGAGCAGCGGCACCGGCCGGCGGTAAATGTCGACCAGCGGCCCCGCCGAGCGCCGGTCCTTGCGCAATTGCGCGAGGCCGGCCGCGGAATCGCCGACGGTCCCGATCAGCCACAGGCGGTCGCCGGGCTTGCCTCCGGCGCGGTCCGGCACGCGTGCGCCCGCGCGGCCGATCGCGGTCAGGCCCAGGACCCGGCGCGAGCCGGGCGGAAGCGCGATCGTATCGCCCCCGATCAACGGCAGGCGGTAGCTCTCGCAGGCATGTTCGATGCCGGTGAGGAACTCGCTCTCCCACTCCCCGTCGCCGGCGATCGTAAGCGAGAGCAGCGCTCCGGCGGGCGTGGCGCCCTTGGCGGCAAGGTCGGAGAGGTTCACCGCGACCAGCTTCCAGCCGATGCTCGCCGGCGGGTCGGTGGGGAGGAAATGCACGCCCTCGGCGATGCTGTCATGGGTGATAACCAGCTCACCCAGCAACGCGGCATCGTCGAGCAGCCCGCGCGCGGCGGGGTCGGTGGCGATTCGCCGAAGGCGGGCGATGACCTCCGCTTCGTCCATCACGTCACGCGCGCGCCGGCCGCGCCTCTCTGGCAATGGCGTCGAGCAGCCCGTTCACGAAGCCGCTCTCCCGCTTGTCGTAAAAGGCATGAGCGACATCGACATATTCCGAAATGACCGATCCGACCGGCACGTCCGGACGGGCGATCAGCTCATAGGCGCCGGCGCGGAGGATCGCGCGCATCGGGCGATCGAGCCGCTCGAGCGTCCAGCCCTCGGCGAGCCGGCCGCTGATCAGCGCGTCGATCTCGCTCCGCCGGGCGTCGGCGCCGGTGACGATATCGTCGAAAAAGGTGCGCTCCGCGGCGTGATATTCGGCATCCTCAATGGTCGCGCCGAGCCGGTGGTCATGGAACTCCTTGAGCAGGCGCGGGACGGGCGTGCCCTCCATCTCCTGCTGGTAGAGCGCCTGGACGGCGGCGAGGCGCGCCGCCGAACGCGAACGGGAGCGAGTCTGGGTCATGAAGCCGGAGCACTAGCCTCGGCATGCTCGGCGAGGAAGGGGGCGAGCGCGCCGGCGACCTCGCCGGGGGCTTCCCACGGCGCGAAATGGCCGGCGTCCGGCAGCCGAACAACCCGCAGGTCCTCGACCAGCTGGTCGAGGCCGTCGAGCTGCAGCGGAAGCAGCGCCTTGTCGCGCATCCCCCAGACCACCAGCGTCGGCACTTTCACCGCCGGAAAGGCACGCAGCAGGAAGTCGGGCAGGGGGACGGTCACCCCGGGCGGGGGAACCATTACCTTCGATGCCCGATACCAGTTGAGCATCGCAGTGAGCCCACCTGGCTGCGACCATTCGGCGATATATTGCCGCTTCTCGGCCTCGGGGATCAGCGCGAGGTCGACATGGCTTCCGAAGGTCTTGCCGAAGAATGCCTCGAAGCCCATCGCCTCGACCGCTTTCTCGAAACCGGGCAGGCGGAAGGCGGTGATATATTGCGAGGCGGCGCGCTGGCCGGCGTCCTCGATCAAGCTCTTCTGGAAGACCACGGGATGCGGCGCGTTGACGATAGCCAGCCGGGTTAGGCGCGGGTCGCCGCGGAGCGCCGCCGCCCAGGATATTGCGCCGCCCCAGTCGTGCCCGACGAGCGCGAAGGATTCGAGGCTCATCGCGTCGGCGAGTGCGAAAATGTCGTCGACCAGCGTATCCGCGTCATAGGCCGCGACCTCCTGCGGCCGGTCCGAGCCGGCGAATCCGCGCTGGTCGGGCATGACAAGATAGAAGCGGTCCTCCAACCGCGGCGCGACCTCGCGCCAGGTGCGGTGCGATTCGGGAAAGCCGTGGAGCAGGATCACCGGCGGGCTCGCAGGATCCCCGGCCAGCGCGACGTTGAGCGTGACCCCGGTGCGAAGCCGAACGCGGCGGAACTCGCTCACGGATAGCTGACCGTCTTCGGCACCTCGGGAAGCGGGATGAACTCCTGGTCGTCGCCGGGGACCAGCGGGAAGCGCATCGCCTTCCAGTCCTCCTTCGCCTGGTTGATCCGGTCGCGCGAGGAGGAGACGAAGTTCCAGAAGACGTGCCGCGGCGTCGAGAAGGCGGCGCCGCCCATCAGCATCGCCCGGGCGCCGGTCGCGCTGGCGAGCCGCGCCGAATGCCCCGGCCGCAGCACGTAGAGCACGAACGGTTCGAGCTTATCGCCATCGAGCTCGGCCTCGCCCCCCACCAGCATCACCGCGCGCTCGTCGGCGTCGGCGTCGATCGGGATCGACCCGCCGCAGCCGAGTTCAATGTCGGCATAGATGGTCGGCGAATGGCAGGGCGTCGCGGCCGTCGCCCCCCACAGGCTGCCCATCAGCACACGGGCGGTCGCCGCACCATGTTCGACCAGCGGCAAGCCATCGTCCGCGACATGGTCGAAGGCCGGGTCGACCTCTTCCTTGGCGTCGGGAAGAGCGAGCCAGGTCTGCATTCCGTAGAGGCTCGGCCCTTCGGGGCGCAGCGATTCGGGCGAGCGCTCCGAGTGAACGATCCCGCTTCCGGCGGTCATCAGGTTGATTGCGCCGGGTTCGATCACCTGGTGCGAGCCGATGCTGTCGCGATGCTCGATCGCCCCTTCGAACAAATAGGTGACGGTGGCGAGATTGATGTGCGGGTGCGGCCGGACGTCCATCCCTGCGCCGGCGGGCAGCCGCGCCGGGCCGAACTCGTCGACGAAGATGAAGGGGCCGACCATGGTCCGCTCGCGCGACGGCAAGGTGCGGTGGACCTTGAACGCGCCGAGGTCGTGCGTGACCGGCTGGATGAGCTGTTCGAATGCCGTTTCCATGCATTTGCGCTTAGACCGGCACGGCCGCGGACGGAAGGCGACCGAACTTAATCCAAAGCAAAGCAGAACCTTAACAGCCGTTCATCCGGGCTTCACCTTCGGTTGAGTTTTAGGCCGCCGTTCACGAGGCCCAACGGAGGCGGCGGCCGCCGCTTTTTTTCCGTCCCTCAAACATCTGTCCTGGCGCTCCGCCGGCATGTGCCGCGCGGGGAACCGCGGACGCGCGCGCTCTAACGATAGCCGGCTCGCCGATGCGCCGCCGGAAGAAGGGGATTTTTGTCGATGCGATTTCTTCTGGCGTCCACCGCTCTTGGCGCTTTCACCATATTGCCAGCCGCTCCGGCGGCCGCCGAGCAGGTCATCAGCACCGCCGTGACGACGCCGGTCACGACATCGGGCGCCGGCGACAATGTGCGCATCAGCTCGACCGGGTCGGTGAAGCCGGCGAGCGGCGCCGCGGTGGCCATCGACAGCAACAACAGCGTCAAGAACGAAGGCATCATCGCCATCCAGGGCGCCGACGGTTCGACCGGCATCGTCGCCAACACCAACCTCGCGGGCGACATCACCAACACCAACACGATCACCATCGACGAGACCTTCACCGCGACCGACAGCGACAATGATGGCGACTTCGACGGGCCGTTCGCGCAAGGGACCAACCGCTTCGGGATCCACGTCCTCGGTGGCGGCATCTACACCGGCAATATCCTCAACAGCGGGACGATCACGGTCGAGGGCAACCAGTCGGCGGGCATCGCCATCGACAGCGCACTCACCGGCTCGCTGACCAGCACCGGCAAAATCTCGGTCCTGGGCAACGACACGGCCGGCATCCGCGCGAGCGCGGTCAGCGGCAATGTCACCATCGGCAGCGGGAGTACGACGGCGGCGCAGGGCCAGAATGCCGTCGGCGTGCAGCTCGGCGGCAACATCGGCGGCGAGTTCGTCGTCCAGGGCACCGTTACCGCGACCGGCTATCGCTACACGACCGCACCGGCGGACCCGTCGAAGCTCGACTCCGACGACCTTCTCCAGGGCGGGTCGGCGGTGATCGTCGGCGGCAATGTGGCCGGCGGCATCCTGCTCGACACCCGCCCGGCCGACAGCGACCCGAACGACGCCGACGAGGATGATGACGGCATCACCGACACCAGCGAGACCGCTGCCACCATCGTGAGCTTCGGCTCCGCCCCGGCGATGGTGATCGGCTCATCGACGCAGGACGTTGCCGTCGGCCCGGTGGCCTCGTCGTCCGACGGGCACGGGCTGGTGATCAAGGGCAGCATCCTCGGCCGCGGCGTCTACTCGGGCGTGAGCGCGATCGGCCTGTCGATCGGGGGCGCCGGCCACAGCGTGACCATTGCGAATGGAATGACCGTCACCGGATCGATCAGTTCCGCGTCGCTGGATTCGAATGCGACGGCCGTGCGCATCGGTGCGGGGGCAACCGTCCCGACCATCGTCGTTTCAGGCGTGGTCTCCGCCGACAGCGGCGGCAACACCGCCTCAGCGACGCAGGCGATCGCCATCGAAACGGGCGCGACGGTGAACAGCATCGCCAACAGCGGTTCGATCAGCGCGACCCGTTCCGGCAGCTCGGGGACAGCGGCGGCGATCGTCGACCGGTCCGGCACCGTCGCGCTGGTGCAGAACAGCGGCTCCATCTTCGCCGGCGGCTCGACCGCTCTCGGCGACAATGCCGTTGCCATCGATCTCGGCGCGCGGACGACCGGCGCGGTCGTTCGACAGGTCGCGGCGGCCGCAGGCAAGCCCGCGCCGGCGATCAGCGGTGCCATCCTGTTCGGCACGGGCGGCGACACGCTCGACATCCAGGCCGGCAATGTCTTCGGCAAGGTCGACTTCGGCGGCGGTTCCGACGTGCTCAGCCTCTCCGGCAGCTCGGTTTTGCGCGGCACGCTCGCCAATGCCTCGGGGCTGGCGGCGACGGTTGGCACCGGGTCGACGCTCGACGTGAAGAATCTCGGTACGGTCAACATCGGGTCGCTGACCACGGCCTCGGGCGCCAACATCGGAGTCACCATCGGCAAGAGCGGCCACACGCTCTACAATGTCGCCGGGACGGCGAGCTTCGGCGCCGACACCAAGATTCTCGTCACCCTCGATCGGGTCGGCACCGCCTCGGGCACCTACACCATCATCGACGCGGGAACGCTGGTTGGCGCCTCGAACCTCACCGACCAGATCGTCACCCTGCCGTACCTCTTCAACAGCAGCCTCGCGACGGACGCTGCGACGGGGCAGGTCGCGTTGACCGTCCAGCTGAAGGGCAAGGACGAGCTCGGGCTGAACGCGTCGGAGACGACGATTCTCGACGCCGCCCTGGAAGCCGCCGACGGAGACCAGCCGATCGCCTCGGTGTTCCTCAGCGCCGCCAACAGCAGCACGCTCAAGCACACCCTCCAGCAGCTGATGCCGGAGCACGCCGGCGGCGCGTTCGAGGCGGCGACCAAGGGGTCGCGCCTCACCGCGCAAATCCTCGCCGATCCGGAGCCGCTGAAGGGCGTCTGGCTGCAGCAGGTCGCCTGGGGCTCGAGCAAGTCGATCGGCGACACGGCGGATTATGACGTGAGCGGTTGGGGCGCGAGCGCCGGCATCGACCATTCGCTCGGGTCGTTCGGCAGCGTCGGCCTCACCGCCGCTTACCTCTATGGCCGCGACGGCAAGGCGGCGAACGAGCTCACCAGCAACCATTACGAAGCCGGCATCTACTGGCGCGGCGGCGTCGGGCGGCTGCACGGCTGGGCGCGCGCCACGGCCGGAAGGATCGACTTCGACAGCACCCGCAACTTCACGGGGACGGTCGGCGATTCGATCGTAACCCGCGCCGCCGACGGCAAGTGGAAGGGGACGCTCTACTCGGCCTCCGGCGGCCTCTCCTACGAAGCCCGTCTCGGCCGGCTCAGCCTGCGTCCAAACGCCGCGATCGAATATTACAAGCTGAGCGAGAAGGGCTACACGGAAAGCGGCGGCGGCTCGGCTTTCGACCTCACCGTGCGCAAGCGCTCGAGCGACGAAGCGGCGGTCAATGCGATGGTCGCGCTCGGCTATGATTTCGTGCGGCGCGACGCCGATTCGAGCCTCGTCCGGCTGGAGCTCGAGGGGGGCCGCCGCGAAATCCTGAGCGGCGAGTTGGGCAAGACCACCGCATCGTTCGGTGACGGCGATTCGTTCACCCTCACTCCGGAGGAGCGGACCAACGGCTGGCGCGGCGGCCTGCGCTTCCTCGCCGGCGGGTCGCAGATGGCGTTCGTCGCCGAAGCCAATGCCGAGGAGCAGCAGGGCGACGTGTCTCTCGGCGGCCGCGTCGGGCTGAGCTTCGCCTTCTGATCGATGGGGGCGGCGTTGCCGCCCCTCATTCCCCCGGCGCGACGGCGCGGATCGACAGCGCGTGGACGCGCTCGCGCATGAGGTCGCCGAGCGCCTGATAGACCATCCGCTGGCGCTCGACGCGCGATTTGCCGGCGAAGGCGCGGCTTTCGATGGTCAGGCTGAAGTGGCTCTCGCCGGCAGGGTTGTAGCCGCCGTGCCCGCGGTGCTGCTCGCTGTCGTCCTTGAGCTCCACGCGCGTCGGCGAGAGCGCCGAGTCGAGCCGCTTCAGCATCTCGGTTGCGACCGGGCCGGTTTCGTGCGCGTTCATTGCCCTTATATAGAGGGGCTCAATGGCGTCGAAACAAGCGAAGTTGCACGGGCGGGTCGAAGGGGCGAGGGCGCACTGTGCCGTCCCCGGCTGCCGCGAGCCCGGCGAATATAAGGCGCCGCTCCAGCCGGCCAATTTCGACGGGCCGGGCGCGTGGCGCTTCCTCTGCCTCGACCATGTCCGGGAGCACAACGCGCGCTACAATTTCTTCGACGGCATGAGCCCCGAGGAGATCCAGGAGGCGCAATCGCCGCTCGCCGGCTGGGACCGGCCGAGCAGGCGCTTCGCCGCCAACGGCGCCGACCCGCCGCCGGCATGGGCGGACTTCGCCGATCCGCTCGACGCGATCTCGACCCGCTTCCGCCGCGCGGCATCCGATGGGGTCTCCCGGTTCAGCAAGGCCGAGCAGCGCGCGCTCTCCGTGCTCGGCCTCGGCGAGGACGCCGACCGCCACCAGCTGCGCCAGCGGTATTCGGGCCTGGTCCGCCGTTACCATCCCGACAAGAACGGTGGGGACCGCTCGCACGAGCGCAAGCTCGGCGAAGTGATCGAAGCCTATCAGCTGCTGCGCAGGTCTGCGGCCTTCGCCTAGTCGCGGTCGGGCGCGCCGAGCGGAAAGAAGCTGCGGTACGGGCGCCCTTCGTCGACCGCTCGAGCGACTACGGGATCGGCGAGCAGCCGCGCGCGATAGGCTGCCAGCCGCGGCCGCGCCGGCCCGATTTCCTCGACCCAGTCGGCGTAGAAGAGCGACGGGGCGGCCGCGCAATCGGCGAGGGTGAACTGCCCTCCGGCCGCCCACGGACCGTCGCCGAGGTTCGCTTCCAGCCAGTCGTAGGCGACGTGCAGCCGCTCGCGCGCCCGAGCGACCCCGAACGCGTCGTTCGTGCCTTCGGGACGGAGCCGATCGACCACGGCCACCTGCATGTTGTTCATCACGTGCAGGTCGAAGAAGCGGTCGAGCAGACGCACCCGGCGGCCGGGCTCGCCGTCGGGGATCCAGCGGTTCGGGCCGGGGTGGTGGGCCTGGAGATGTTCGATGATGCAGGTCGTCTCGATGACCGGCCGGCCGTCGTCGAGCAGCAGCGGGAACAGCCCGAAAGGCGAG
>DASUXP010000026.1:0-5569 GCA_036377835.1 Sphingomicrobium sp.
GCCGAGAAGACCGGCGTGATCCAGGAGATCGGCGACTGGGTGACGGGCGAGGTCGCGGCGGTCGTCGGCAACTGGAACCGCGCCGGGATCGCCCGGCGGCTGTCGTTCAACGTCAGCCCGCGCCAGGTGGACCGCGCCGACTTCTTCGACCGGCTGCGCCAGACCTTCGCCGATTGCGGAGTGCCGCTGTCGCTGGTCGAGCTCGAGTTTACCGAGAGCGCCGCCATGCAGGTGAGCGAATCGGTGCTCGCCGAGATCGCCGCGCTGCGCGAGGACGGCGCGACCATCGCCATCGACGACTTCGGCACCGGCTACTCGAATCTCGCCAGGTTGCGCGCCATGCCGCTCGACCGGGTGAAGCTCGACCCGTCGCTGATCGCCGACATCGAAACGAGCGAGAAAGCGCGGGTGATCGTCCAGGCAGTGATCCAGCTGATCAAGGGCGTCGAGTGCGAGATCGTCGCCGAGGCGGTCGAGACCGTCGCCCAGGCCGACATCCTCCGCGCCATGGGCTGCGACACGGTCCAGGGCTACGTCTTCGCCGAGCCGATGTTCGAGGACGAGTTCCTGAGCTGGATCGGCAACGCCGACCGGGGCGGCGCGAAGTCGGTGGCTTAGGACGGTAACTACTTTCTGCGCATTGCGGACATCCGAGGCTTGCCCGATATTCCGTGCGTGACCGACTACCGCCACCCTCGCTGGTTACCTGATACGCCCGCTGCCCGCTTATTTGGGAAGGCCCTCCGACCTTTTGCGGAGCTTGCATTCGTAACGGCGCTACTGTGGCTGGGCGACGCGCCGTGGTGGCTCTTTGTATTAGGCGCGCTAATCGCCGTGCCCTATGTCGCATTTCGCGTGGGCGAGGCCCGCGACGAGTGGAATCGCTGACGAACGTTAGCCCACCACCTTTCGCACGATTCGCTCATAGATCCGCGACAGCGCCCGGATATCCTCGACCGCAGCGCTCTCGCCGACCTTGTGCATGGTCGCGTTGGGGAGGCCGAAGTCGACCACGGGGCAGAGCTGGATGAGGAAGCGGCCGTCGGACGTGCCGCCGCTGGTCGACAACTCGGGCTCTTCGCCCGTTTCTTCACGGATGCTTTCGACGATCACGTCGTAGAGCTGGCCCGGCGGGGTGAGGAACGCCTCGCCCGAGATGCGCGCGCGAACCTTCGCGTCGGGCGCCTCGCGCTGGGCGGTCTCCTCGACCATCCGCACCAGCTCCGCGCCCTTGTGCAAGTTGTTGAAGCGGATGTTGAGCTGCGCCGTCGCGGTGCCGGCGATGACGTTGCTCGCGTGCGTCGGCGTGTCGATCCCGGTGAACTCGAGGTTCGACGGCGGGAAGACGTCGGTGCCGTCGTCGAGATGCACCGCGTCGAGCGCGGCGATGACACGGGCGAGCGGCGGGATCGGGTTGGTCGCGCGGTGCGGGTAGGCGACATGGCCCTGCACGCCCGGCACCTCGATCCACATGTTGACCGAGCCGCGCCGCCCGATTTTGACCGTGTCGCCGAGCCGGTCGACCGAGGTGGGCTCGCCGATCAGGATCATGTCGGGGCGGATTTGCTTGTCGTTCAGCCAGTCGATGATCCGCGGCGTGCCCCAGGTCGCATAGCCTTCCTCGTCGCCGGTGATCAGCAGCGACAGCGTGCCCGGGCCCGCCTCGATCCGCGACAGCGCCGCGACATAGGCCGCGATCGCGCTCTTCATGTCGTTGGCCCCGCGGCCGACCAGCCGCCCGTCGATAATCTCGGAGGCGAACGGGTCGCTGCTCCAACCTTTCCCCGGCGGGACCACGTCGAGGTGCCCGGCAAAGCCGAAATGCGGCGCGCCTTGCCCGCGGATCGCGACCATATTCTCGGTCGGCCCGTCAGGCGGCTCGCCCATCACCCAGCGATGGCAGGTGAAGCCGAGCGGCGCCAGCGCGCCCTCGAGCACGTCGAACACCGCGCCGCTCGCCGGCGTGACGCTCGGGACATTGATCAGCGCGCGCGCAAGCTCGATAGGGTCGAGAGACATCGACGCGGCCTAGCAAAGGAAGTGCGCATGCCCAAGGTGGACCTGGACTCGATCGAGCAAGTGAACCGCACCGGCTATCCGCCGCCGTTCGACCGGGACGTGGCCGGCCGCTGGTATCGCCGCCTGGCTCCCGCGACGGGCCTCACCGACTTCGGCGTCAGCCATGTGGTGCTGAAGCCCGGCGCCTGGTCGTCGCAGCGCCACTGGCACAACGGCGAGGACGAGTTCCTCGTGATGCTCGAAGGCGAGGCGGTGCTGGTCGAGGACGACGGGCGGACGTTGCTGCGCCCCGGCGACTGCGCCGCCTGGCCCAAGGGCAGTACCAACGGCCACCACTTGATCAACGAGAGCGAGAAGGATTGCGCGTTCCTCGCCATGGGCGGCGGAGTGAACACCGGCGGCGGCTATTCCGACATCGATCTCATCTTCACGCCCGACGGCACCTACGCGCACAGGGACGGGACGCCTTACTAATCCCTCTCCCCTCGAGGGAGAGGGAGGGACCCATTGCGTAGCAATGGGAGGGTGAGGGAACGTCGTACGTCACTCCCTCACCCGCCTCGCTCCGCTCGGCACCCTTTCCCTCTAGGGGAGAGGGATTCAAGCCGCGCGCCCCACCTCATATTCCTCGATCACCCAGGGCTCGTCCTGCGCCTTGTCGATCCACTCGGCGACATGCGGGTGCGACAGCACCGCCTTCATGTAGGCGGCGGCGAAATTGGGCACCGGAACGCCGTAGGTGATGAAGCGTGTGACCACCGGCGCGTACATCATGTCCGCCGCGCACCAGTCGCCGAACAGGAACTCGCCGGTGCCGCCGAACCGCGCGCGGGCCTGCGCCCACAATTGCATGATCCGATCGATCTCTTCCTTGACCGCGTCGCTAAGATCCTTCGGCGGGTAGCTCTTGCGGACGTTCATCGGCAGCTCGCGGCGAAGGTTGGAGAAGCCCGAGTGCATCTCCGCGGACATCGAGCGGGCGACGGCGCGCGCCGTCTCCTCTTCCGGCCAGTAGAGGTCGTCGCCGTAGCGATCGGCGAGGAACTCGATGATCGCGATGCTGTCCCAGACGACGCAGTCGCGGTCCCACAGGATCGGCACCTTGCCCAGCGACGGCGCGAACTCGTCGCCCTCGCGGCGCTTGTCCCAGTCCGCGTCGAACATCGGCACGACATATTCCTCGAACTGGTCGCCCGACTGCTTCACCGCGAGCCAGCCGCGCATCGACCAGCTCGAATAAGCGCGGTTGCCGATGATCAGCTTGAGCAAGACATTCTCCCGTCATCCTGAACTTGTTTCAGCATCCATGAACTCGGCAGTCGGATGGCAGCCTCCATCGTTTGTGTTCATGGACCCTGAAGCGAGTTCAGGGTGACGGTTGGGCGCTAAGTCAGCGCCGCCGCCAATATCGCAGTCCGTAACTCGGCGATGCCGCTACCGGTTTCGCTGGACGTCGTGAAGACCGCCGGATGCGCCGCCGGGTGCTTCGCGGCTTCCGCGGCGATCGCATCCAGCGTCTTCGCCAGCCCGGTCGGCTTCACCTTGTCGGCCTTGGTCAGGACTAGGTGGTAGCTGACCGCGGCATCGTCGAGCATCTTCATCACCTCGCGGTCGACGTCTTTCAGGCCGTGGCGCGAATCGATCAGCACCAGCGCGCGCTTCAGCACCGCCCGGCCGCGCAGATAATCGTTGATCAGGAATCGCCAGCGCCTGACCAGATCCTTCGGTGCCTCGGCGAAGCCGTAGCCGGGCATGTCGACGAGCCGCATCCGCAGCGGCTCGCCGACCTCGAAGAAATTGAGCTCCTGCGTGCGCCCCGGCGTGTTCGAGGTGCGCGCAAGGCTCTTGCGGCCGGTGAGCGCGTTCAACAGCGAGCTCTTGCCGACGTTGGAGCGCCCGGCGAACGCCACTTCCGGCACGTCGGGATCGGGCAGGAACCTGAGCTCGGGCGCGGACTTCAGGAACTCGATCGGCCCGGCGAACAGCTTGCGCGCTTGCTCAGCCAGCTCTTGGTCAGTCATTGCGAGGAGCCGAAGGCGACGCGGCAATCCAGCCGCGGCACTGGATTGCTTCGCTGCGCTCGCAATGACGAGTAGGCCGTCACGTATGCACCGGATGGGTGTCGCTGAGGTGCAGCCCGAAGCGCCGGTACAGCCACCATTGCTGGAGGATGGTGAGCAGGTTGCTGGTGACCCAGTAAACCATCAGTCCGCTGGCGAAGGGGGCCATGATGAACATCATCACCCACGGCATCAGCGCGAATACCTGCTGCTGGGTCGGGTCCATCTGCTGCGGGTTGAGCTTGAACTGCAGCCACATGGTGATCCCCAGCAGCAGCGGAAGCACTCCGATGGCGAGGAAGCCTGGCGGGGTGAAGGGCAGGATGCCGAACAGGTTGAGCACCGTCGCCGGGTCGGGCGCGGAAAGGTCCCTGATCCACAGGACGAACGGCTGGTGGCGCATTTCGACGCTGACCAGAAGCACCTTGTAGAGCGCATAGAAGACCGGGATCTGGAGCAGGATCGGAAGGCACCCGGCCGCCGGGTTGATCTTCTCCTCCTGGTAGAGCCTCAGGATCTCCTGCTGCTGGCGCGCGCGGTCGTCCTTGTACTTCTCCTGGATGGCCTTCATCTTCGGCTGGATCTTGCGCATCGCGGCCATCGACTGGAACTGCTTCTGCGCGATCGGGAACATGATCCCGCGGACGATCAGCGTCAGGCAGATGATGGCGACGCCGAAATTGCCGATCGCGCCGAAGAGGAACATCAAGAGGTCGAAGATCGGCCGCATGAACCATTCGAACCAGCCCCAGTCGATCGACTTGGTGAGCTTGGGAATGCCCGCGTCCTCGTAGCGGTCGAGCCACTCCTTCTCCTTGGCCCCGGCGAACAGCCGCGCATTGGTGGTCAACGACTGCCCCGGAGCGACACTCGCCGGCGCGAGCACGTAATCGGCCTGGTAGCCGCCCGACGGCGAGCGGCGGAATTCGCCGGTCATCTGGCCGGGCGGGACCAAGGCGGTCAGCCAGAAATGGTCGGTGAAGCCGAGCCAGCCGGGGACGCCCGCGTAGGTCTCCGTCTTGCCCTGGTCGAGGTCCTTCCAGTTGACGTCGTAATCGGCCTTGCCGTCGAACACCCCGATCGGCCCGACATGGTTGGTCCAGGCATCCGGGTCGGGCGACTTGTTGGCGCGGCTGACGAGGCCGATCGGGCGCACGACGATGGGTTTCCCGGAGGTATTGATCGCGCGCTGCTCGACGGTGAACAGATAGCCGTCGTCGATCGCCACCTTCATCTCGTAGCGGACGCCGTCGGCCGACTGGGTGCTGAGGGTCACCGGATGACCCGGCGAGAGCACCGCGCCGTCGGCGGCCCACACGGTGTTGAGGTCGGGCGCCGCGGTGCCCTCGGCGATCCAGCCGAACGAGGCGACATAGGCGCCGGGTGCCCCGAGCGGCGAGAGCAGGCGAACCGGCGGCGAATCCTTGGCGATCGTCTGGCGATGCCGGACCAGCACCAGATCGTCGATCTGCGCGCCCTTGAGGTTGAGC
>DASUXP010000027.1:0-3603 GCA_036377835.1 Sphingomicrobium sp.
GGCGCGACGAAGTGCCGCCGCGCCTCGACCGAGAACAACCGCTCGGCCGAATAGAAGCGCAGCGGCCAGTCGCGCCGGCCCATCGGCGACAGCAGCAGCTCGTTCACCAGCTCGTGCAGCGGCTCATCCTCATCTCCCTCGGTCAGAAACAGCCTGACTCCGTGGAGAAACATGCGGGTGATCGTCTCGTGATAGCCTTCGTGATCGCTGTTCACCCCGCCGACGCTCTTATTGTAGCGGCGGATGATGTCCGGGAGCCGCGCCTCGACATCGATGTCGGGACGGCGCGTCAGGAGATAGGTCGTGGCGGCGAGGTGCGCTTCATGGGTCCACTCGGCCCGCGGCAACGTGCGCGCGAGCAGCCCCTCGCCAATATCCACGATCTCTGCCTCGGTACGGAACAGTCTCGGTCGATATTCGGTCATTGATCGGGTCCTCGTGGAGGGCCCGATCGGCGACCGGGCCATCAAGCAGGTGTGGCTTGCGTCTGGACTTGTTGAATCTGTTGCCGGGGCGCGGCTTGCCGCACGCCCTCATCCACCTGGTCGGCGAATTGCGCGAAATTCTCGACGAAGAGGTCGACCAGCTTGGCCGCCATCGCGTCATATTCCGCCGCATCGGCCCACGTGCTCCGCGGATCGAGCAGATCGGTGCAGCCGGGAACCTCGCACGGGACTTCGAAGCCGAAGTTCGGGTCTTTGCGGAATTTCGCGTTCTTCAGGCTGCCGTCTAGCGCCGCGTTGAGCAGCGCGCGGGTGGCCTTGATCGGCATGCGCTTGCCGACGCCATATTTGCCGCCGGTCCAGCCGGTGTTGACCAGCCAGCAGTCCACGCTCCCTTCGGCGATGCGTTTCTTCAAGAGGTTGCCGTAGACCGACGGGTGACGCGGCATGAACGGCGCTCCGAAGCAGGTCGAGAAGGTCGCCTGCGGCTCGGTCACGCCAATCTCCGTCCCCGCGACCTTGGCGGTGTAGCCCGACAGGAAGTGGTACATCGCCTGCTCGGGCGTAAGCTTGGCGATCGGGGGAAGCACGCCGAAGGCGTCCGCCGTCAGCATCACGACATTCTTCGGCAGCGGCCCCAGGTTATCGGCCGAGGAGTTGGGGATGAAGTCGATCGGATAAGCGCCGCGGCTGTTCTCGGCGAAGGTCGCGTCGTCGAGGTCGAGCTCGCGCGTCACCGGGTCGATGACCACATTCTCGAGCACCGTTCCGAAGCGCTTCGTCGTCGCGTAGATCTCCGGCTCCGACTCCGCGGAGAGGCGGATCATTTTGGCATAGCAGCCGCCCTCGAAATTGAAGACGGCGGTATCCGACCAGCCATGCTCGTCGTCGCCGATCAAAGTCCGGTTGGGGTCGGCCGAAAGCGTCGTCTTGCCGGTGCCGCTGAGGCCGAAGAAGATCGCCGTGTCGCCGTCCGGCCCGATATTCGCCGAGCAGTGCATCGGCATGATGCCTTGCGGCGGCAGGAGGAAGTTCAGCAGGCCGAATACCGACTTCTTCATTTCGCCGGCATAAGCGGTACCGCCGATCAGGATCAGCTTCCTCGAGAAATTGACCGCGACCACCGTCTCGCTGCGGCAACCGTGGCGCTCGGGATCGGCGCGGAAGCTCGGCAGGTCGATGATGGTGAACTCGGGCTCGAACCCCGCGAGCTCGCCGGCTTCGGGCCGCACCAGCAGCGTGCGAATGAAGAGGTTGTGCCAGGCGAGCTCGTTGATCACCCGCACCCGCAACCGGTGCTCGGGCTGCGAACCGCCGTAAAGGTCGGCGGCGTACAGCTGGTCCTTGTCGGCGAGCGCCAGGAGGAAGTCGTCGTAGAGTCGGTCGAACGCGTCCGGCTCCATCGGCTTGTTGCCGTTATTCCACCAGATGACATCGTCGGTAAGCTCGTCGCGGACGGTGAACTTGTCCTGCGCGCTGCGGCCGGTGTGCTTGCCGGTGCGGACGACCAGCGGGCCGTCCTTGGCGAGGAGGCCTTCGCCGCGGCGAACGGCGTGCTCGACCAGCGGCGCGGTAGTGAGGTTCCAGAAGATCTCGGCGCCTGTTGCGATGCCGTGCGCGTCAAGCCCGCGATGCGGGACCCGGTCCGTCACTCGACTTACCCCTTTCATTTCAATGCCAAAAGCGGCGGCGGCCGGTCGGGCCTGCCGCCGCTACGCTGATGCGGCGCCTATAGGCACGAAAAGCCGCCGCCGTCAAAACGGCCGGAGAGGAGAAAAGCCGCATCCGCGACCCGCCGCCCGGCAAGTTGGCGTTTGACGTTCGGCAAGAAATGCGAGCTAAATGGCAATCATGGCCACTCGGACGGCAGCCAGCGGACCGCTCGCCGATCACCGGCGCGCCCGGCCCGTCCGCCATGACGAGCTGCTCGACAGCCATTCCCGCACCGCCAACCTGGTCTTCTGGCTGAAGTCGCGCGCGCTGATCGTCCGGCGCGCGCTGCGCAACGCTGCCTCGGGTAAGACCGGCAGGCGGTACTTGCGGCTGCAGACTATTGCCGCCGACGCGCGGCCGCTCGCCCGCGACGAGCACCCGATCTACACCGCCACGGACCCGCGCGAGCAGGAGCTCGAGCTGGGCAAGGTCCAGAACCTGCGCATCGCCGCGGCCGCGGTCGACGGGACCGTCCTCGCGGCCGGCGAGCTGTTCAGTTTCTGGCGGGCTGCGGGGCGGCCGAGCCGCGGAAAGGGCTATGTCGTGGGCCGCGAGCTTCGCCAGGGCTGCATGATCCCGTCGATCGGCGGCGGCATCTGCCAGCTCACCAATGCCCTGTCGCGCGTCGCGCACCAGGCCGGGATGGAGATCGTCGAGCGCCACAGCCACACCGTCCACCCGCCGGGCTTTTTCATCGACGACACGACCGACGCCACGGTCTTTTGGAACTATATCGACTTCCGCTTCCGCTCGCCCGTCGCGGTGAGGGTCGGGGCGATGCTGACCGCGAACACGCTCGTGGTGCGGCTGGACTCACTCGAATGAGCGCAGAGGTCCGGAGCTGCGCCAGCTGCGACGAGACCGGCTGCGCGATGCACCGGCCCGGAACGAGCTGGAATGCGGAAGCCCAACGGACGGCATGGCTGCTCGACGATGTCTGGCCCGAGACGGCGAGCATGGTGGCCGCCGGCTTCCGCTCGAATGACCAGCTGCTGGCGCCGGGCATCGTCACCGGCTTTCCCGGCCGCTACGGGTGGCCGGTGCGGGTCACCAGGGCCGCCGTCGCAGAGACGATCTCGCGCCATTGGGCGATGCGGCGCGTGGCGCGGGCGAGCGGTGCCGTCCGCAACCGCACCTATCTCGAACATGACGCGGCCATCGCCAGAGCGCTGGCCAAGGCGATCGACTATCGCGCGCGGCACCTCGTTGTCGCGCAAGGCTGGCTGCCGTGGCTTGGGCAGGCCGGGGCGCTCGGCGGGCGCAGCTTCGACGTGGTGATGAGCCGCTATCCATTCGTCGAGATCCACCGTTTGCTCGACGAAGCCGCCGCCGAGCTCGGCGCCTCCGCAACCATCGCCGATTTCCGCGCCGACCCCGCGCTGGTCGACGCCGAGGCCGATCTGCTGGCACAGGCGCGGCGCATCATTACCCCGCATCACGGGATCGC
>DASUXP010000028.1:0-5138 GCA_036377835.1 Sphingomicrobium sp.
GCGGCGTGGGTCAACGCGACCTACATCACCGACGATACCGACGCCCTGAATGCCTATTTCGGCACGATCGGGACCGAGAAGACGATCCAGTACGCCAAGGAAGCGGCGCGCTACGTCAACTTGCCCGGGCTCGATCCAGACACGGCGCGCAAGCTCAACATCCTGCGCACCGCTTTGGTCCTGCCCGCGCCGTCGACCCCGGGCGCCGCGGCCGAGCTCAACGAGATCGCGACGCGGCTGCAATCGACCTACGGCAAGGGCCGCGCGACGCTCGACGGGAAGCCGATCACCGGCGACGAGGCCGAGGAGCGGATGGGGACGCTGCGCGATCCCGCCAAGCTCAAGGAAGTGTGGACCAGCTGGCACAACAATGTCGGCCGGCCGATGCGGCAGGATTACACGCGGCTCGTCGCCATCGCCAACCAGGGCTCGAAGGAGCTCGGCTTCGCCGACACCGGCGCTTTGTGGCGATCGAACTACGACATGACGCCCGAGCAGTTCGCGGCGATGTACGACCGGCTGTGGGGCGAGGTGAAGCCGCTTTACGACCAGCTCCATTGCTACACCCGGACCCGGCTCAACCTGAAGTATGGCGCCGCGGTGCAGCCGGCGACCGGCCCGATCCGCGCCGACCTGCTCGGCAACATGTGGGCGCAGGAATGGGGCAATATCTACGACATCGTCGCTCCGGCCGGGTCGGGCGACATCGGCTATGACCTCACCGACCTGCTGGTGCAGCACAAGTACACGCCCGATCAGATGGTGAAGGCGGGCGAGCGCTTCTACACGTCGCTCGGCTTCGCGCCGCTTCCGGAGAGCTTCTGGCAGCGCTCGCAGATCACCCGCCCGCGCGACCGCGAGGTGATTTGCCACGCCTCGGCCTGGGACGTCGACAACAAGGACGACCTGCGCATCAAGATGTGCACCCGGGTGAACGCGGACGACTTCGTCACCATCCACCACGAGCTCGGCCACAATTTCTACCAGCGCGCCTACAACCAGCAGCCGTACCTTTATTTGAACGGCGCCAATGACGGCTTTCACGAGGCGATCGGCGATTTCATCGCTTTGTCGGTGACGCCCGAATATCTGGTGCAGATCGGGCTGCTCGACCGAAGCAAGGTGCCGGACGCGAGCAAGGACACCGGACTGCTGTTGAGGCAGGCCATGGACAAGGTCGCCTTCCTTCCATTCGGCCTGCTCGTCGACAAGTGGCGGTGGGGCGTATTCGACGGATCGATCCCGGCGAGCGGCTATGAAGCGGGGTGGACCAAGCTGCGGACGCAATATCAGGGCATCGTCCCGCCGGTGCCGCGCACCGAGGCCGACTTCGACCCGGGCGCAAAGTTCCACATCCCGGGCAACACGCCTTACGCCCGCTATTTCCTCGCCCGAATCCTGCAGTTCCAGTTCTACAAGGCGGCGTGCGACATCAGTGGGTGGAAGGGGCCGCTCCACCGCTGCAGCTTTTACGGCAACAAGGAAGTCGGGCGGCGGCTGAACGCGATGCTGGCAATGGGCGCGTCCAAGCCGTGGCCGGAAGCGCTCGAGGCGTTCACCGGAACGCGGGAAATGTCGGGCAAGCCGATGCTCGAATATTTTGCGCCGCTGCAGACGTGGCTGCAGGAACAGAACCGCGGCAAGAAGTGCGGCTGGTGATCGTCCCTCCCCATCGCGTCGCGACGGGGAGGAACTAGCGAGCCTAGCTCGTCGGCGCCTGCTGGGCGCGGCCGCGGCCGCTGGCGCTGCTGGTCATCCCGGCGCCGCCGCTCTGCGCTCCGAGGCTGGCGTTGCCGCCGCCCGTTTCGCTCATCCCACGAGTGGAACGGCGCGACGTTCCCGACGAGCGGGCGCCGGTCGAGCGGCTCTGCGTCCCGCTGTTGCGCGACGCGCCGGTGCTTGCGCCGGCAGTCTCGAAGTCTTCGCCTTGGCCGGTTTCATCCGACCGCATGCTGCTGGTCCACTCGCCGATCTGGTCGCTGAGATTGCCAAGCTGCTCGCTGATCTGCGCGCGCCTCGACCACAGGAACACCCCTGCCGCCGCCGCGCCCGCGGCCGCAGCCGCCGCGGCAATCGGGCGCTCGCGCGCCATCTCCATCACGCCCCAGTCACTATATTGATTGCGGCCCGACGGGTTGTTGTTGCGGCCGCCGCGATTGTTACTCCTCGGCATACACTCCTCCTCTTCAGATTGTTTCGCTCTCGGCCTGATTAAACGATTGAGAGCGCCCGCCGTTCGCCCCGAAATGGGCGTTGAGCGGTGAGGAGAGGCGGTGCAGCGGCCAGCCGGGTCAGGCGGTCGCCAGCTGGTCGAGCATGTGCTCGGCGCTCGACGCGCGATATTCGCCGGGAGCCTCGACGTTGAGCTGCTCGACCACGCCGTCATCGACGATCATCGAATAGCGCTGCGAGCGCTTGCCGAGGCCGAACTTGCTGCCGTCCATGGTGAGACCAAGCGCGTCGGTGAAGGCGCCGTTGCCGTCGGCGAGCATGGTGATGTCGGCCGAGCCGTCCCGCTCGCTCCACGCCTGCATGACGAAGGGGTCGTTGACCGCGACGCAGGCGATCTCGTCGATGCCCTGGCCTTTCAGTTCCTCGGCCTTCTCGACATAGGAAGGGAGGTGCCGCGCCGAGCAGGTCGGCGTGAACGCTCCCGGGACGGCGAAGAGCGCCACCCGCTTTCCCGCGAAATAGTCGCCGCTGGTGGTCGGCCTCGGTCCCTCGGAGGTCGCGATCGCCAAAGGTGCATCGGGCAGGCGGTCGCCGGTCTGGATGGTCATCGGAAGTCTCCTCGCGTCTGGGTCGGCTGGCAGATAGGCGCGGCCAGTCGCGCTCACAAGCGCTTGCCCCGAGGCAAGGCCCGGACCATTGTCGGTGAAGTGGTTGAACAGCCGACCTTCCTCTCCGGCAAGCTGCTGCTGGCGATGCCGGGAATGGCCGATCCGCGCTTCGAGCGCGCGGTCATCGCCATGTGCGTCCATGACGAGAACGGGGCCATCGGAGTCGGCATCGGGCACAAGCGCGCCGGGATCGGTTTCCGCGCGTTGCTGAAGCAGCTCGACATCGATCCGGGCCAGGCGCCGGATTGCGCCGTCCACCACGGCGGTCCGGTCGAGCCGGGGCGGGGGTTCGTGCTCCATTCGACCGACTGGGGCGGGCAGGACACGCTCCAGGTCAACGGCGAGCACGGTGCCTTGTTCGCCATGACGGGAACGATCGACGTGCTGAAGGCCATCGCCGAAGGGCGCGGGCCGTCGCGGTGGATCGCGGCGCTCGGCTACGCCGGCTGGGGCGAGGGGCAGCTCGACGAGGAGATGACCCGCCACGGCTGGTTTGCGGCGAAGGGCGAGGCGAGGATCCTGTTCGACCTGCCGGCGGACGAGCGCTGGGCGGCGGCGTTCCAGGCGGCAGGCATCGACCCGCGGTTGCTGGCGAGCGAGACCGGTGCGGCCTAGCGGTTATTCGTAGCCGAGGATGGCACGGAGTCCCGGCGCGACCATGTCCACGAGGCGTTTCTGGAGCTCGGGCAGCTCGGCCGGGAATTCGACCTCCACGCCGGTGAGGTTCTCGCGAGCCGTGCCGCTCTGCTTGCGGTCCGATCCGATGCGCACGCGCTCGCGCCAATCGTCGGGACGGTCGATTCCGCAGGCATTGAAAAGCCGCGCGAAGAAATCGTCCGCATCGTCGCTGTCGAGGTTCTTCACCGCGGCGACGAGGTCTTCGTAGCGAACGAGGTACGCGCCTCCGTTCCCGAGCCAGCCGACGGCGTTGTAAGTGAACAATGCGGCGAGGGGGACGACCTTCTCGTGGACCCCGAGGATCATCATGTTGAGAAGGGTGTCGACGGTAAGGGTCCCCTCCTTGAGCAGCTCGTGGCCTTCGAACTCGTCGCTGAGGAAGAAGCGGGCGCGGGCGATGACCCAGTCATAGGGATCGCGGACCAGGATGATCTGGGGCGTCTTGCCGACAGCAACGGCACTGACGTCCGTGAACATCAGGTGGCCCCAACTCAGGAAATTCCGCGGGTCCGAGAAGGCGCCGAGGTGATCCATGATGATCTGCTGCTGGACGAACTGGACGGCATATTGCTGGTCGACCGGCACGAACATCCGGACGATGTTGCGCAGCAGATGGGTGCCGCACTTGGGCACGCTGTTGAGGAACAAAGGATGATCGAGCGGCTTCTGCTCGAACTTGCGATTCTCCTCGTTGAGCGTGTCGGGCTTGAGCCGGATCTTGTTGACCTGCAGGCCTTCCGGCGGCCCCCGTCGTCCGCGAACGTTTGCTGATCCAATCGAACTGGTGATCACGAAGTCGGCTCCCGAGTGAGATGGCGATCGGGTGAAGCCACTGTTGCAGCGAGCATTTCTCCGATTCGTCGGTGGGGGTCGTAGACGGTAAGCAGCGGCCCCTCAAGCGAACCGCCGCGACCGTCATATAAAGATTCCTTTATATTTGCCTTGGCGGACTCTGGCGGCTAGGGCGTGCCGCGCGCAATGACAGCGCGGCACCGCATCACATTTCCGGAGACTGTCGACGTGGCGACACAGGCCGAAACCCGTTTCAACGACTATGTCGTCAAGGATATCGCGCTCGCCGATTTCGGCCGCAAGGAGATCGAGATCGCCGAGACCGAGATGCCCGGGCTGATGGCGCTGCGCGAGGAGTTCGGGGCAGCGAAGCCGCTCAAGGGCGCGCGCATCACCGGCTCGCTGCACATGACGATCCAGACCGCGGTGCTGATCGAGACGCTGACCGCGCTCGGTGCCGACGTCCGCTGGGCCTCGTGCAACATCTTCTCGACCCAGGATCACGCCGCGGCCGCCATTGCCGCGAGCGGCGTTCCGGTGTTCGCCGTCAAGGGCGAGACGCTGGAAGAATATTGGGAATATGTCGTTCGCATCTTCGACTGGGGTCAGGACCAGACCTGCAACATGATCCTCGACGACGGCGGCGACGCCACCATGTTCGCGCTGTGGGGCGCACGCGTCGAAGCGGGTGAGGCGCTGTTCACGCCGTCGAACGAGGAAGAGGAAATCTTCGCCGCCACGCTGAAGAAGTTCCTGGCCGAGCGTCCGGGCTATCTCACCAAGACGGTCGAAACGATCAAGGGCGTGTCGGAAGAGACCACCACCGGC
>DASUXP010000029.1:0-8856 GCA_036377835.1 Sphingomicrobium sp.
CCGTCGCGGTGGCGGTCGACGCAGAAGGTGTCGGACAAGGTGAAGGCGACCGTGCGCCCCGCCTGCCGCGCGACCTCGATCGCCCGCACCATCGCGTAGCGCGGCGTCTCCGGGTCCCACAGATATCCTTCGAGATAGAGCACCGCGGCCGACGCGATCTGCGCCTCGTCGAGTGCGCTCGAGGGCAGGTGCTGCGCCGCGCCGAGGAAGGTGTTCATCGTCCGGTGCCCGTCCGGCGTGACCAGGATCATCGACCGCGCGGTCGGCACCCCGACGTCGGCGGCCGGCGTGGTGAACTCGACCCCCTGGGCGGTGAGGTCGTGGCGGTAGAATTGGCCGAGCTGGTCGGGAGCGACCTGGCCGATGAAACCCGCTCGGCCGCCCAGCGCGGCGACCCCGGCGGCGGTGTTGCCCGCGGAGCCTCCGCTCACCTCGCGCGCCGGCTGCATGTGGGCGTACAGCCGCTCGGCTTCCTCGGCGTCGATCAGCCGCATCGAGCCCTTGGCGAGCCCCTCGGCGACGAGGAAGTCGTCGGTCGCGTCGGCGATCACGTCGACGATGGCGTTGCCGATGCAAAGGACGTCGAGGCGGGTGTCGGCCATGGGAACTCCGGTTGCGGGAAAGCGCGCGCCTAGCCCAAGCGTTCCCCGGGCCGCAACCTTGCCTCAGCGACGCCCTGCGGCCATCGTGCCCGTCATGCGCCGTCTGACTCTCGTATCGATGCTTATTCTCGCCGGCTGCGCCACCCGCCCCGCGGTCGAACAGCCGGTGCCGCAACCCGTCCCCGTGGCCCCGCAACCGGAAAGGCGAAGCTCGGTGTTCGGCCTTACCGCCGGCGAGCTGGTTGGGCATTTCGGCAACCCGGCGCTCCAGGTGCGCGAGGGCCAAAGCTTGAAGCTGCAGTTCCGCTCGCGGCTGTGCGTGCTCGACGCCTATCTCTACCCGTCGGCCAACGGCCAGCAGCGCGTCACCCATGTCGACACGCGCACGCCCGCGGGCAACGATACCGATCAGGCGGCCTGCATCTCCGCGCTCGAAAACCCGAGGTGAGCCAGCGCCCATTGTGCCGCCTCGTGGATCACCGGGTCGGCGTCGGCGAGGTGCGGGCGGATTGAGCTCGCGAGCGCCGGATCGCCGCTGTTGCCCGCCGCGACCAGGCAGTTGCGGATCATCCGCTTGACGCCGATGCGCTTGATCGGCGAGCCGGCGAACATCTCGCGAAATGAGGCGTCGTCGAGCGCCAGCAGGTCCGCCAGCCGCGGCGCGGCGAGTTCGGCCCGCGGCAGGAACGCCCTGTTCGCCGCCGCGGCGTCGGCGAAGCGGTTCCACGGACAGACCGCCAGGCAGTCGTCGCAACCGTAGATGCGGTTGCCCATCGCCGTTCGGAATTCCTCCGGGATCGGCCCGTCATGCTCGATCGTCAGATAGGAAATGCAGCGCCGCGCATCGATCCGGTGCGGGCCGTCGAAGGCGTTGGTCGGGCAGGCGTCGAGGCAGCGGGTGCAGCTCCCGCAATGGACGCCCGCGCTCGCCGGCGCATCCGGAGTCAGGTCGAGGCTGGTGAGGATCACGCCGAGGAACAGCCAGCTGCCATGCTCTCTGGAGACGACATTGGTGTGCTTGCCCTGCCAGCCGATCCCCGCGGCCTGGGCGAGCGGCTTTTCCATCACCGGCGCGGTATCGACGAACACCTTCAATTCGCCGCCGGCGCGCTCGATTAGCCACCGCGCCAGCGCCTTGAGCGCCGTCTTCACCGTCTTGTGATAGTCGCCGCCTTGGGCATAGACCGAGATGCGCCCCAGGTCGGGCCGCGCCCCCAGCGCCAGCGGATCGGAGGCCGGCGCATAGCTCATCCCCAGCGCGATCGCCGATTTCGCCTCCGGCCACAGCGCCAGCGCCGACACGCGGTGGTGCGCGCGCTCCTCCATCCAGCCCATGCTGCCGTGGCGGCCCGCCTCAATCCATTGGGTGAGCTCGATCCCCGCCGCATCGGCCGCGTCGGCGCGCGCGAAGCCGCAGGCGGAAAAGCCCAGCCGCTCCGCCTCCGCTCTTATTGCTTCCTCAAGGCTTTGGCCTTTATCCACGGGAGCCTAGTAACCGTTCGGCCCGGGCTTGTCGAAGGACTGTCGTTGAATTTGCAGGGAAAAACAGTGCTTCGACAGCCTCAGCACGAACGGGTTGAGACAGCACCGGCCGTCGAGGCGGTCGAGCTGGTCAAGCAGTTCGGCGAGACCCGCGCCGTCGACGGGGTCAGCCTCGCCGTCCCCGCGGGCAGCATCTACGGCCTGCTCGGGCCCAATGGCGCGGGCAAGACCACGACTCTGCGCATGCTGCTTGGGATCATCGACCCGTCGAGCGGCGTTCGCCGCGTGCTCGGGCGGGAGCGTCCGCTCGATGCCGCGCACGAGGTCGGCTACCTCCCCGAGGAGCGCGGCCTCTATCCCTCGATGCACGCGCGCGATGCGATTGCCTTCATGGGCGCGCTGCGCGGGCTGTCGCTGCGCGAGGGCCGCCGCCGCGCCGATGCCCTGCTTGCCGATCACGGCCTTGGCGACTGGGCGAAAAAGCCGATCCGTACCCTCTCCAAGGGCATGGCGCAGACGGTCCAGCTGCTCGGCACCA
This sequence comes from Sphingomicrobium sp., assembly GCA_036377835.1. Taxonomy (GTDB): domain Bacteria; phylum Pseudomonadota; class Alphaproteobacteria; order Sphingomonadales; family Sphingomonadaceae; genus Sphingomicrobium. The sequence goes on from DASUXP010000029.1 coordinate 2,623, forward strand.
TCGTCCACGATCCCAGGCTGATCGTGCTCGATGAGCCGTTTGCCGGCCTCGACGCGATCAACCAGGCGAAGCTCGAGGAGCTGATCCGAAGCAAGGCCCGCGCCGGGGCGACGATCATCTTCTCGACCCACGTCATCGCCCACGCCGAGCGGCTGTGCGAGCGGATCGCGATCGTCGCCCAGGGCCGCGTCGTGTTCGAAGGCGGAGTCGACGAGGCGCGCAACCGCCTTCGCCCCATCGTCCGCCTGCGCACCCGTGCCGAGGACGGAATGTGGCGCTCGGCCATCCCTGAAGGAGCGCGGCGCGATCGCGGCGAATGGGTGTTCGAGCTTCCCGAGGGCGGGCCCGAGCCCTTGCTCAAGGCGCTGATCGACGGCGGCGCGGGCATCGAGGCGCTGGCGATCGAGCGGCCCGGCCTGCACGACGCATTCGTCGCCATCGCCGGCGAGGCCGCCGCCGCGGCGATGGGCCGGCAGGAGCCGGGGCAATGACCCGACTGATCCGCGGCGCCTTCGTCATCGCCCGGCGCGACTTCACCGCGACCGTACTGTCGAAGACCTTCCTGTTCTTCCTTCTGGGGCCGATCTTCCCGCTGCTCGTCGGCGGGGTGTTCGCCGGCATCGGCGCGAATGTCGCCGTCGACCGCGAGCGCCCGGTCATCGCGGTCATCGCATCGAACGCAGACTTCGAGCGCCTCTCCGTCGCGCGCGACCGCCTGGCGGTGGCCATCGACGACCAGTCGGTCGCCCGGCTCGTCCATTATCTTCCCGAACCGGACCTCGCCGCGCAGCAGGAGCGCCTGCTGGGGATGAAGGATCGCCCGGTCCGCGCGGTGCTGAGCGGCGGCCTCGACCGGCCCATGCTCACCGGCGAGGTTCATCCCGACGGCATTGCCGCGCGTCAGCTGGGGCTGATCATCGCCGACGCGAGCGCGCCGCGCAGCGAGCCGCCCCGGATCCGCGTCGTTCCGACCGATGCCTCGTCGGGCTCGCTCGCCCGCGACCGCACCCGCACCGCGCAGATCGGCCAGATGGTGCTTTTCTTCCTCACCCTGCTGCTCTCCGGCATGGTGATGTCGCAGCTGATCGAGGAGAAATCGAACAAGATCATCGAGGTCGTCGCCGCGGCGATGCCCATCGACGCCATGTTCCTCGGCAAGCTGTTCGCGATGCTCGCCGCCTCGGTGGTGGGGATCGCCGTCTGGACCGCCACCGGTGCCGCTTTGGTCGGCTGGTTGAACTCCGGCGGGCTTTCCGCGCTTCCGACTCCGGCGGTCGGCTGGCCCGAATTCCTCGCCCTCGCGATCGTCTATTTCGCGATGAACTACCTGCTGCTCGGGGCCGTATTCCTCACCATCGGCGCCCAAGCCTCGACCGCGCGCGAGGTGCAGACCATGTCGATGCCGGTCACCTTCGGCCAGCTGGTGATCTTCGGCTTCGCCGCCACCGCCGTCGGATCGCCCGACTCCCTGCGCACGCTCGCCGCCGCCATCTTCCCCTTGTCCTCGCCGATGGTGATGCTCGCCCGAGCCGCCGAGCGGCCCGACATCTGGCCGCATCTCGTCGCGATCGTGTGGCAGGTCGGCTGGGTCGCCGTGATCCTCCACCTCGGCGCGAAGCTGTTCCGCAAGACGGTGATGAAGTCGGGCCCGCGCACCCGCTGGTGGCGCTTGCGCCGCACTTAGGCGATCGCCGCGCGCGCCATTCCCTCGAGCTTGGCCATCAGCGCCCGGTGCGGGAACGGGCCGTGGCTGATCCGCGCCACGCCGGCGTCCGCCCACACCTTCTTGTCCGGCGCTCCGGGGAAAGCGATCACGTTCAGCGGCAGCGGCACCTCGCGCACCACCCGCTCGATCTGCGCCGGGTCAGCGAGCCGCGGGACGAAGAAGCCGCTCGCGCCGGCATCGGCGAACGCCGTGCCGCGCTCGACCACCTGGTCGATCAGCGCGTCGTCGTGCTGCTGGGTCTTGAGCAGCAAATCGGTGCGCGCATTGATGAAGAAGGCGTCGCCGACCGCCTTGCGGATCGCGGCGATTCGCCGCACCTGCAGGTCGAGCGGGTGCAGTCCCTCGCCGCCGATCACCTGGTCCTCGAAGTTGCATCCGACCGCGCCGGTCTCCGCCAGCCGCGCGACGTTGCGGCCGCCTTCGTCGGGATCGTCCGAATAGGCGCCTTCGAAATCCACCGTCAGCGGCAGATCGACCGCCTCGACGATGCGCCTCGCGTTGCCGAAGACATAATCCAGCGGCACCTGCTGCCCGTCGCCAAAACCGGCGGCGTCGCCGACCGGGTGGCTCCCGGTCGCCAGCGCCTTCGCGCCCGCTTTGACCACCGCCAGCGCGCTGCCGGCGTCCCAGATATTGTACAGCACGACAGGATCGCCCGGCACGTGCAGGGCGGCGAAGGTTTCGAACTTGCTGGGCATGGCGCATCGCCTACGCGCCCCCGCCGGTGCGCGCAATTGCTGGCACTCGTGCTGCCGCTGCTCTAATCCGCGCGGCCGTGACCGTCACCGCCACCGATGCCGCCGCGCTGCTCGAAGGGCTCGCCGAGGCGGCGCTGATTGCCGCCGACGGTCGCGTGCTGGCCGCCAACGCCGCCGCCCGTTCGCTGCTCGGCGAATCGATCGGTGGAGCCTCGCTCCAGCAGGCGATCTCGCACCCCGCCGCGCTCGAAGCGCTCGGCCGGCCTGGAACGGGGCCAGCGCAGGAGGTCGAGCTGACCGGCCTCGGCGGCTCGCGCCGGCATTGGTTGATGCGCATCGCCGGGCTTGGCGACGGCACGTCGCTGATCCGCTTCGTCGACCGCAGCGAGGCCCGCGCCGCCGAGCAGATGCGGGTCGATTTCGTCGCCAATGCAAGCCACGAGCTGCGTACTCCGCTCGCGACCCTGATCGGCTACACCGAGACGTTGCGCGAGCAGGCCGACGACATCGACCCGGAGACTCGCGACCGTTTCCTCACCGTGGTCCACGACGAGGCCCTGCGCATGCAGCGCGTCGTCGAGGATCTCATTTCCCTGTCGCGGATCGAGGCCGAGAAGTTCACCGCGCCGACCGAGGCGGTCGCGCTCGAGCCGCTGATCGACCAGGCGATCGAGGCCGAGCGCCGCACTGCGGGCGAGCGCGGCTCGGCGATCGTTCGCGATGTGGCGCCCGGCTTGCCCCGGGTGGCCGGCGACAGCGGGCAGATTCTCCAGCTGCTCGACAACCTGCTCTCCAATGCGCTGCGCTATGGCGAGCCGGGAACGCCGGTCACCGTCGCCGCCCGCGCGGACGGGAGGATGGTGCGGCTGTCGATTGCCGACCAGGGCGAGGGCATTGCCCCGGAGCATGTCGCGCGGGTGACCGAGCGCTTCTACCGCGTCGACACCGGCCGCAGCCGCGCGCTGGGCGGCACCGGTCTCGGCCTTGCGATCGTCAAGCATATCGTCGAGCGGCACCGCGGCCGCCTCGCCATCGACAGCGAGCTCGGGAAGGGGACGTGCATCCACGTGCTCCTGCCCGTGGCGCTTTCATAAAAGTGTCACAAGCGACGGCTAGGACGATGCTGCCGTGACCAAGCCGACGCTATTGCTGGTCGAAGACGATCGGGCCCTCGCGGACCTCCTCATCTGGCATTTCGAGCGCGAGGGATATGACATCGCCCGCACCGCCGACGGCGACGAAGCCCTGGTCCTCGCCGACGAGCGCACGCCGGACCTGGTGATCCTCGACTGGATGATCGAGGGGGTCAGCGGAATCGAGGTTTGCCGCCGCCTTCGCCGCCGCTCGGCGACCGCCAACGTGCCGATCATCATGCTCACCGCGCGCGGCGAGGAGAGCGACCGCATCCGCGGCCTCGACACCGGCGCGGACGATTATGTGACCAAGCCGTTCAGCCCGCGCGAGCTCATCGCCCGGGTCGGGGCGGTCCTCCGCCGGGTCCGCCCGGCACTTGCCGGCGAGCAGCTCGCTTATGCCGACCTCGAGATGGACGTCGAAGCGCATCGGGTGCGCCGCTCGGGGCAACCGGTCCAGCTCGGCCCGACCGAGTTCCGGCTGCTTCGCCACTTCATGGAGAATCCGGGCCGGGTCTTCTCGCGCGAGCGGCTGCTCGACGCCGTCTGGTCGCACGACCCCGACATCGACGCGCGCACCGTCGACGTTCACGTCCGCCGCCTTCGCCAGGCGCTCAATGCCGGCGGCCGGCCCGACCTCATCCGCACCGTCCGCTCGGCCGGCTATTCGCTCGACTCCGAAGGCTGAGCGTTGTCACAAAAATGAAACGCGGCCGTCATCGGGCCGCCGCCCGCCGGTCCTAGACGCATTCTCGAACAACACGGAGGAATGCGTGAAAGCGATCACCCTGGCCGTTGCCGCGGCAGCGCTGCTGGCGGCCGCATGCGGCACCAACAGCGGCAATGAATCGAATCAGGCTGCGGCGGGATCGGCGCAGCAGGTCACCGGCGCCGGCTCGACCTTCGTCTATCCCGTCCTCTCGGCCTGGGCGGCGGACTATCACAAGCCGTCGGGCACCAGCATCAATTACCAGTCGATCGGCTCGGGTGGCGGAATCTCCCAGGTGAAAGCCGGGACGGTCGACTTCGGCGCCACCGACCAGCCGCTGGCCAGCGACGAGCTCGCGCGGAGCAACCTTGCGCAATTCCCGATCGTGATCGGCGGAATCGTCGCCGTGGTGAACGTGCCCGGCGTCGCGTCCGGCCAGTTGAAGCTCACCGGCCCGCTGCTCGCCGACATCTTCGCCGGCAAGGTGAAGAGCTGGACCGATCCCGCCATCGCCAGGCTCAATCCCGGCGTGAAGCTCCCCAACGCCGGAATCGCGGTCGTCCACCGCTCCGACGGATCTGGCACGACGTTCAACTTCACTCATTATCTCAGCCAGGTCAGCCCGGCGTGGAAGAGCGGCCCGGGCGAAGGGAAGACCGTTTCCTGGCCGACCGGCGTCGGCGGCAAGGGCAACGAAGGGGTCGCCAATTACGTCAAGCAGATCCCCAACTCGATCGGCTATGTCGAATATGCCTACGTGGTGCAGAACGGCATGGCCTACGCGCAGCTGCAGAATGCGGCGGGCACGTTCGTCAGCCCCGGCGCCGAGACCTTTTCCAACGCCGCAGAGACCGCCGACTGGGCCGGCACGAAAGATTTCAACCTGGTGATGACCAATGCGCCGGGGCCGAATGCCTATCCAATCACCGCGACGACCTTCGTCCTGATGCCCAAGCAGCCGAAGGACAAAGCGAAGTCCGACGCAGCACTCAGCTTCTTCAAATATGTGCTCGAAAAGGGTCAGGCCCAGGCGAACAAGCTGGACTATGTCCCGCTGCCCGGCGCGCTCGTGAAGCAGATCGAAACGTACATCGGCGCCAGCATCAAGTGAGCTCTCCCTCCCAAGCGGCGCCGAGGAGCGGCGCCGGCGCTGACCGGCTGTTCCGGCTGGTCACTGCCGGCGCCGCATGGCTCGTTCTGATCGTGCTCGGCGGCGCTGCCGCGTCGATGGCGTGGGGCGGCCGCCTGGCGTTCGAGACCTTCGGCTGGCGCTTCGTCACAAGCCGCGACTGGGACGCCGTCGCGGGCAAGTTCGGCGCGCTCGTCCCCATTTACGGAACCATCGCCACCTCGATCATCGCGCTTCTGATCGCGGTTCCCATCAGCATCGGCATCGCCTTGTTCCTGACCGACATCGCGCCGCGCTGGCTGCGCGCGCCGGTCGGCACCGCCGTCGAGCTGCTCGCCGCCATTCCCAGCATCATCTACGGCATGTGGGGCCTGTTCGTGTTCGCCCCGTTCATGGCCGCGCATGTCGAGCCGTGGCTCAACGACAGGCTCGGTCCGCTTCCCGTCATCGGCGCGCTGTTCACCGGGCCGCCGATCGGCATCGGCCTGCTCACCGCTTCGATCGTCCTCGGGATCATGATCATCCCCTTCATCACCGCCGTCGCCCGCGACGTGTTCAACGCCGTCCCCGCCTCACTCAAGGAAGCTGCGGTCGCGCTCGGTTCGACCCGCTGGGAAATCCTCAGCCGGGTCACTCTGCCCTACACGCGCTCGGCGATCATCGGCGCGATCTTCCTCGGTCTCGGACGGGCGCTCGGGGAGACGATGGCGGTGACCTTCGTTCTCGGCAATGCGCACGATCTCTCGGTCTCGCTGCTGATGCCGAGCAACTCGATCGCCGCGGCGATCGCCAACGAGTTCACCGAAGCCGACAGCGAGCTTTATCGCTCCTCGCTGATC
>DASUXP010000030.1:0-3427 GCA_036377835.1 Sphingomicrobium sp.
GAGCGGGGTCTTCGCGTACAGCGCGGCGAGCGCCTGCACCGCGCTCTTGTCGCCGACGATGAGCCGCGAAACCGGAATTTTCGCCGCGGCGAAATAGGCGTCCCAGTCGACCTGGGGCGCATAGGCCTTGAGCTCGGCCAGCGTCATCGGGTTGTTGACCTTGTCGATGTCGCGAAGATCGGCGACCGGCCAGGACAGCTTCGCGATCTCGGTCTCGAAGGCGAGGATCGCGTCCGCCTTGGCCGCGGCGTCGGGCGCGCCGATCATCCCCAGCGTCCGCTCGATATAGGCGCGATAGGCGTCGCGCTGCGGCTTGTACTTGTCGAGCAGATAATAATCGCGGTCGGGCAGCCCCATGCCCGACGTGCTGAGGTAGAGCGTGTTGACGTTCGGGTTCGCGGTATCCGGTCCGACTCCGACTCCGAACAGGGTCGAGCCGAAGTCGGCCAGGCTCAGCGCCATCTCGCGGGTGAAGCCCGCCTTGTCGGCGATCGCCGCGACCCGGTCGAGGTCGGGCTTGAGCGGGGCAGAGTCGAGCTGATCGAGCCGCGCCTCGTTCATGTAGCTGGCGTAAAGCGCGCCGATCCGGCTGTCGGCGGGCGCGCCGGTGACGATCTCGCGCAGCCGGCCCTGGTTGCGCAGATAGGTCTCGTAGCCGACGCCGTTGGACGGCTGGTCCGCGGGAATCGGGTTGGTATCGAGCCAGTGCCCGCTCGAATAGCGCTGGAAGTCGTCGCCCGGCTTCACCTTGGTGTCGCGCGCCGAAAGGTCGACGCCCCAGCTGCCAAAGCGCACCGTTTCGCTTGTCGCGGCGGACGCGGACGCGGGCTGCTGCGCCGCGGCCGGCCAGACCACGAGAGCGGTCGATGCTGCCAGCGCCGCCGCTGCGACGCGCGCGAACGCAAATGATTTCGGATTCCGCATGATTTCCCCCGGCAATGCAATGAGATGCTGCTGCGCTGGAGCAGCCGCGCGCAAGGCTCCACCCATCATCGACAAGCGTCACGAGTCCATCGACGAACTCCACCGACAATCGGCCTTCTCAATCCCGCCAACTGTCCGTAAGCATTGTCCTTTCCGGCGGGGGGAGCCGTGAACGAACCGGGGCCAGTCAGCAGCGGCGAGCGGCAAGCGACCCGGCGCGTGTTCGTCAGCTATGCCACGGCCGACCGCAAGGACGCGCTCGCCGTCTGCAATGCGATCGAAAGCCGGGGCACGTTATGCTGGCTCTCGGCCCGCGACGTCGGACCCGGCCAGAATTACCAGGAGGAAATTGTCCGCGCGATCCGCGGCGCCCGGGCGATGGTGCTGGTCTTCTCCGACGCGGCCAACAACAGCGACGAGATCAAGAAGGAGCTGTCGCTCGCGAGCCGTTACCGGATCCCGGTGATGGCGATCCGCATCGAGGATGTCGAGCCAAGCGACGCCTTCGCCTACGAGCTATCGACGCGGCAATGGATCGACGCCTTCGAAGGGTGGGAGCGGTCGATCGACCGTCTGGTCGACACGATCGAGCAGATGTCGGCCGCTTCGAACAGCGCCCCGGCACGCACGACAGTTTCGCACGTCCACCGCGCGAGGCGCGGACCAGCGAGAATGCTTGGAATCGCCGCCGCTGGAGTGGTCCTGCTTGCCGCCGCACTCGGCGCCTGGCTACTCCTTCGCCCGAGCGCTTCGGCGGCGCATTCGATGCAGGTGCGACTGGCGGGCTTCGAGCGATTGTCGCCGGACGTTCCTGCCGGCTTGCCAGACGCGCTGCGCGACGAGATCGTCGCCGCCTTCAGCGACGATGGCCTGGTCACGGTTTCGACCGCGGCTGCGCCGCCACCGGGCCCCGCGCCTGCTTATGCGCTCGGCGGCAGCATCCGCCGCGATGGCGCGACCATTCGGATCATCGCGCGGCTGACCAACGAGCGCTCGGGCGTGACCTTGTGGTCGAACAGCTTCGGCTACAGCATCGGCGAGGTCGGCCGCGTGCCGCGGCGGATCGCCGTCGATGCCGGCAATGTCGTTCGCTGCGGGTTGTTCGGCGCAGCCACCTACCCCAAGCGTCTCCCCGACGGCGTGCTCGCCGATTACCTGCAGTTTTGCCATTACACGAACCTCGATTTCGTATTCAGCAAGGCGCTTTATTTCGCTCGAAAGACCGTGGCCTCGGCGCCCGACTTCTCATCGGGATGGTCGGGGATCGAGAAATCGGCGGTGCTCGCAATGCGGCCGAAGTCGCCCGATCCCGCCGATCCACTGCGACAGGAAGCGCTGCGCAGCGCGGCAACGGCACTCCGCCTCGACCCGTCGAACAGCGAAGCCTTGGCCTATCGAAGCCTGTTGATCGACCCCGCCGATCTCGCCGCTAGGGAAGCCTCGCTGAAGCAGGCCCTCGAGGCGCGGCCGCTGGCCTGCGGATGCGAGCATCACACCTACGGCAATTTCCTGCTCGAGGTCGGGCGGACCAGCGATGCCGCCGAGGAATTCCACCGCTCGGTCGACGTGCTGGCGTTCTACAACACGACCCAGTTCGCGCTCGGCGCGTCCTTGCTCGAACTCGGCAAATCGTCCGAAGCCATGCCGCATTTCGATGCCGCGGCCGACCTCGACCCCGATCCCGATGCGCGCAGTGAGATCGTCGTCCAGATGGCGCCCATCACCCATAATTATGCGGCAGCGATCGAGGCGCTCCGGAAGCCGGCGCTGGCCAGCCTGCCGATCGCGCCGGCCGCATCGGCCGCGTACGAGGCGCTCCTGTCGGGCAACGAGCAGGCCAGGGCGCGCGCCGTAGCCCAACTCAGCAAATTGCGTGCGACGGCGCTCACGATCTCGCTGCTCGGCGCCCTCGGTGCCGACACACAGGCGCTGCAAATGACAGCCGACGCCGCGGACGCCAACATTTACGGGGCGCGGTCGTGGCTGTTCCTGCCGACCATGGACGGCGCCCGCCGCGACCCGAGCTTCCCGGGAATCGTGCAGCGCCTCGGGCTGATCAATTATTGGAAGGCGACACACACCAGGCCGGACGCCTGCTTGGCCAAGGACCCGCCGCCCTTCTGCCGGATGATCTGATGCAATGAGCAGCGAGATTCCTGTCGCCCGGGACGAGGATGAGCGGGGGTTCGGCCGCCTGATCGCCGAGCTCCGGCAATGGCACGTGTTCCGCGTCGCCGCCGCCTATCTCGTCGTCTCGTGGCTCGCGATCCAGGTGGTAGCGACGATCGGCCCGGCCTTTAACCTGCCGGGCTGGGTCCTTCGCGCGGTCGTTCTGGTGGCTATCGTCGGCTTCCTCGCGACCATGGCTTTCCTGCTGTTCCGCCCGCGCAGCGAGGGGAAGGGGCGGCACCCGATATACCTGTCGAAGCGCTCGAGGCTCATCGCCGGCGCGGGCGTCTTGCTGATCGCGGCGGCCGCGGGCCTGTGGTCGCTCCGAGCGCTC
>DASUXP010000031.1:0-2306 GCA_036377835.1 Sphingomicrobium sp.
TTCATCAGCCGTCCGGATTTCAATCGCTCAACCGGCGGCGCAATTCGCTTTCGTCAAATGGGACTTGCACGCGCTTGTGGCGAGCGGTCGCGCCGGAGACGATCGCCAGTTCGGAACGGCTGACCCCGAGCGCCTTCGCGAGCAGCTTCACCACCGCGTCATTGGCTGCCCCGTCCGCAGGCGCCTCCGCGACCCGCACCTCCAGTTCCTCTCGCCCGTCGGCACCGGCGCGCCAGCCGCCGATCCCCGGCCTGGCCGAGCGCGGGGTCACGCGGATGGCGAGGATCGCGCTCAATCCGTGTGCACCAGCGGCGTTTCGTCCGCTTTGCTGCCGCGGCGCATGAACAGCAGCAGCGGAAGCACCGCGAAGGTGACGATCATCATCAGCTTGAAGTCGTCGAGGTAGGCGATGAACAGCGCCTGCCGGGTCACCTCGGCATTGATCAGCGCCAGCGCCGCCGGCCCCGCCACCGGAGCGATCGTCTGCAGCATCTCCGGATTGGCGGTGGGGATGGTCTGCTGCGTGATCTGGGTCGCCATGTCGGCATGGGCGACCTGCGTCATCCGCACCAGCTGCGTGCTGACGATGGAAATGCCGATCGACCCGCCGATGTTGCGCGACAGGTTGAGCAGCGCCGCGCCCGTCGTCCTCAGCCTGGTCGCGAGCGTCTCGAAGGCGAGCGTCTGCAGCGGGACGAAGATGAGCCCGAGCCCCAGCCCCTGGACGACGCCGCTGGTGACCACCGGCCGGGACGGCTGATCGATGGCGAAGCCGGTCATCATGTAGAGCGACACGCCCATCAGGACGACCCCGACGCCGACCAGCAGCCGAGCGTCGATCCTGCCGGTGAGCCGCCCCGCGACCAGCATCGAGATCAAGGTCCCGATGCCGCGCGGCGCGGTGAGGAAGCCCGACTGCAGCACCGAATAGCCGTACATGTTCTGCAACAGCGGCGGCAGCAGCGCTAGCCCGGCGAGCAGCAGCACGCCGGTCACCGCCATGAACAGCAGGCTGGTCGCGAAATTGCGGTCGGTGAACATGGCGCGCTCGAACAGCGGGTGCTTGGCCGTCGCCATGTGCACGACGAACATCCACGACGCGGCGATGGCGAGGCCGAGCTCGACCCGGATTTCCCAGCTCGATAGCCAGTCCTCCTGCTCGCCGCGGTCGAGGAACAGCTGCAGCCCGCCGAGCGCCAGCGCGAGCAGGGCGAAGCCGAACATGTCGAACTTGCGCTGGTGGGTCTCCGTCCTGGGCATGTAGCGCATCATGAGGAGCGTGCAGATCACGCCGACGGGCAGGTTCACCAGGAACACCCAGCGCCAGTTGTAATTGTCGGTCAGCCAGCCGCCGAGCACCGGCCCCAGGATCGGCCCGATCATCACCCCGCCGCCGAACAGGGCCATGGCCTGGCCGTGCTTCTCGCGCGGGTTGATGTCGAACAGGGTCGCCTGGGCGAGCGGGACGATGAACGCGCCGCTCACCCCCTGGAAGGCGCGGAACACGACCATTTCGGTCAGCGAGGTCGCCGTAGCGCACAGCACCGAGGCGATGGTGAAGCCGACGACGGAGATCAGCAGCAGCCGCTTGCGGCCGACCTTGTCGGCCAGCCAGCCGCTGATCGGCAAGGCGATCGCCGAGGCGACGATATAGCTCGTCAGCACCCAGTTGATCGTGTCCTGCGTCGCGCTGAGGCTCGCCTGCATGTGCGGCAGGGCGACATTGGCGATGGTCGTGTCCAGCACCTGCAGGAGCACGGCCATCATCACCCCGATGGTGACGATCAGCCGCCGGCCGGTGGGCAGCGGGTGGCTGGCGAGATGGGCCGGCGTCGAAGCCAAGCTCTAGTCCTTGAAATAGACCGTGGCGTTGACCGACAGGCCGGCGATCATCGGGCGCGACGGATGGCCCTCGAACACGATCCGCACCGGCACGCGCTGGGTGACCTTCACCCAATTGCCGTTGGCGTTTTGCGCCGGGAGCAGCGAGAATTCGCTTCCGGTGCCCGCGCCGACGCTCTGCACATGCGCGTCGAAGTCGATCCCCGGATAAGCGTCGACCTCGATCTTGGCCTTCTGCCCGGGCACCATCCGGCCGACGTCCTTCTCCTTGAAGTTCGCCTCGACCCAGGCGCTCTGGCTATGGACCAGCGACAGCATCCCGACGCCGGTCACCGCCATCTGGCCGATCTGCAAATTGTCGGCATTCTCGACCACTCCGTCCATCGGAGCCCGGACCTCGGTCCGCGACAGGTCGAGCCGCGCCTTGTCCACGGCGGCCTGCGCCTGCGCGATCTGCGGCTGCT
>DASUXP010000032.1:0-2475 GCA_036377835.1 Sphingomicrobium sp.
ACGAAGCGTGGCAGAAGATCATGTCGGACGAGAGCCTCAAGCCCGAGGGCGACATGCCCTTCGACGGGAAGCGCATGTTCTGGGGCGGCTTCGACAAGATCGTCGATACCGCGGAGCAGCCGCCGATCCAGGCGCAGGCACCGGCGGCGCAGCCGGCCTGAACGATACGGCGAGGTCCCGCCGCGCACGGTGGCGGGACCGGTCGCAAGACAGGAAAGGAATCGTCATGACCGACGTTCGAGCGGACGCGCCCGTGACAGCCAACGAGAACCGGCCGAGCCAGACCGGCGCGTTCATCTGGTACGAGCTGATGACCCCCGACCCGGAAGGCGCGAAGGCCTTCTACGACGCGGTCGTCGGCTGGAGCATCGGCGAGGGCGTGCCCGAATATAACGGCTATCGCATGATCGGCCGGAGCGACGGCGGTTTTGCCGGCGGCATTCTGCCGCTCACGGGCGAGATGCAGCAGCACGGAGCCCGGCCGACCTGGCTCGGCTATGTCTGCGTCGCCGATACCGATGCGGCGGTGGCCGCGATCGGGCAATCGGGCGGCAAGGCGCTGATGCCGGCAACCGACATCCCCAACGTCGGTCGAATCGCGATGGTCGCCGACCCGCAGGGCGCGCCCTTCTACGTGATGAAGCCCACGCCGCCCGAGGGCGATCCGAACGCCGAGAGCGACGTCTTCTCGGCCACCGCGGAGCAGCGCGTCGGCTGGAACGAGCTGCAGACGTCCGACGTCGAGGCCGCCCGTCGCTTCTATAGCGAGCAGTTCGGCTGGGACAGCGGCGAGTTCATGGACATGGGCGAAATGGGCCAATACCGCTTCTGGGACCGCTCCGGCACGCGCCTCGGCGCGCTGTTCAACGCCGGCGACGGGCAGCCGCCGCGCTGGCGCTTCTACATCCGCGTACCGTCGATCTCGGCAGCGAAAGCGGCCGCGGCGGCGGCGGGCGGAACGGTCCACATGGGCCCGCACCAGGTCCCGACCGGAGACTGGATCATCGTCGGCAGCGACCCGCAGGGCGCCGAGTTCGCGCTCGTCGGCGGCAATTGAGGGAGAAGACAATGGCTGGCAACACACTCACCACCTGCCTGTGGTTCGATAAAGGCGAGGCGCGCAAGGCCGCCGAATTTTACGCGTCGGTGTTCCCCGACACCCACGTCGGCAAAGCCCACAATGCGCCCGCCGATTCGCCCGGCGGCGAAGCGGGCTATGAAATCACCGTCGACTTCACCTTGCTTGGCCAAAGCTTCGTCGGCTTGAACGGCGGAGACCTGTTCAAGCCCAACGAGGCGGTCAGCTTCATGGTCGTGACCGAGGACCAGGCGGAGACCGACCGTTACTGGAACGCCATCGTCGGTAACGGAGGCGAGGAGAGCGCCTGCGGCTGGTGCAAGGACAAGTGGGGCTTTTCCTGGCAGATCACCCCGCGCGTGCTGCTGGAGGCGATGGACAATCCGGACAGAGCCGCGGCCAAGCGCGCGTTCGAGGCGATGATGACCATGCGCAAGATCGACGTCGCCCGGATCGAGGCCGCCCTGAAGGGCGAGACCGCGGATGCGTAAGCTCACCGGCTCCGTGTTCGTCTCGCTCGACGGCGTCATGCAGGCGCCGGGCGGGCCGGACGAGGACCCGACCAGCGGCTTCCGCTTCGGGGGCTGGGTGCAGCCCCATTGGAGCGAGGAGATGGGCCCGTTCGAGCAGCTCATCATGGGCGAGTACGACTTGCTCCTCGGCAAGCGGACTTACGACATTTTCTCCGCTTACTGGCCCTACAACCAGGACAATCCGATCGGGGCCAAGTTTCAGGCCATCGATAAGTATGTGCTGACCCATTCCGACGAACCCCTGGCCTGGGACAATAGCCACAAGCTATCGGGCGATACGGCGAGCGCGGTGGCCGAGCTCAAGCGCAGCGCGGGCCGCGACCTCCTCATCCAGGGCAGCAGCACGCTCTATCCGCCGCTTCTCTCCGAGCGGCTGATCGACCGCCTCGTCCTGATCACCTTCCCGATCGTGCTCGGCCACGGCAAGCGCATCTTCGACGGGTCGGAAACACCGGGGGCGATGAAGCTCGTCGACCATTTCGTGTCGGACAAGGGCGTGATCCTGACAGTGTTCGAGCCGGCGGGGGACGTGCCCACCGGCAGCTTCGCGACCGAGGAGCCGAGCGCGGCCGAGCTTGAGCGGCGCGAGAAGATCGAAGCGGGGGCCTGGTGACCCCCTCGGCGACGGTCGGGACAGGCCTTCAGCTCTTCGGCCACCCATTTTCGTCCTACACGCAGAAAGTGCTGATCGCCCTCTGGGCGGACGGTGCCCCGTTCGAATACCGGATGCTCGACCCCGACCATTCCGAGAATTTCGAGGAGCTGAAGCGCCACTCGCCTTTCGGGCTGTTCCCGCTGCTGCTCGACGACGGCCGGCCGGTCATCGAGACGACCTGCATCATCGAACATCTCCAGGCCCACCAC
>DASUXP010000033.1:0-4044 GCA_036377835.1 Sphingomicrobium sp.
GAAGTCGACCTCGCTCAGCACCGCATATTTCGCGGCGAGGCCGTCATGCTCGAAATAGAAGACGTTGGGCGGGATCAGCCGGTTCGCGGCCGCGAGCCACCTTTTGTCATAGGCCGAGCGATAGTCGGACACGATGAGGTAAAAATCGAGCATCAGCCCATCGAGCTGCTTCTGCCTGAGGCACGAGCCGTAAAACAGCACTGCACGGCTCGCCGCCCCATGCTTCGCCGCGATCGCCGCCGCCATCGCGGACACCCGCGGATCGACGGGCAAGCTCAATTCCTCGGCGACGAGCTCGCGAAGCTCGGACATGTGCTGACGCTTAAGCCGCCAGCTTGACGAAGGCGAGCGGCTGCGCGGGCCGCAGGTGGATCGGGCGGCCGCGCTCGGTGCGGAAGGTCTCGCCGTCGAGGATGACGTGCGAGCAGTCGCTTTCGATGGTGATCTCGTCCGCTTCCTCGAAATGGACCCCGCGGAGCTTCTCGCTGCCGAGCTTGCCGGACAGGCTCGCCGCGAACGCGCGGAGCAGCGACACCGGCCGCTCTTCCTCGATGGCCAGCAGCTTCAAGGATCCCTGCCGGCTGCCGGTGAGGTCGCTGGACAGCAACAGCTTGTCGAGCGTGGTCACCGCGAGCAGCGAAAAGCGCCCCGACAAGGTTCCGCCTTCGTCGCGCACCACGCTCAAGGGCGGCGGGTCGCCGGGCAGGAAGCTCGCCTTCAGTTTCAGGAACAGCTTCGCGAACACCGCGATGGCGGTGATCACATGGGCGAGGCCGTTGGGCAGCCCCAGCGGATAAATCTTGTCGCGGCAGTAGATCATCGTCTCGGCGAGGCCGGCGCCGCCAAGGAACATGCCGACCACCGGCCTTTCGTCGGCGCTCCCGCCGCGCAGCGCGATCAGCTCGCGCGGGACGACATATGGTGCGAGATCGCCTTGAGCGATGTCGATCAGCCGCTCGAGCGCGACGATCGGGTCGCCGCGGACACCGAGATCGAGCGCGATGAGGTTGGTCTTGCCGCTCGGCAAGACCGCGACCGGCGGCGCCTCGCCGTCGAAAATCCCGCCGTTGTGAATCTCGGTCAGCGCGGCCTGCACCGTGCCGTCGCCGCCGTTGATGACCAGAACCTTGGGGTGCACGAGGGCGATCGTCCTGAGCGCCTCGCCCACCTGCGAGGCATGCTCGACCTCATAGTGGAAGACGTCAGGGTGATCGGCGCAGAAGCCGCGGATGCGCGGCAGGTCGGCGATATTGCCGGTCGACCTCGGGTTGGAGAGCAAGGCGATCCTCGGCCGGTTCATCATGGCGCGCTGCGCTCCCGCCCCCGCCGAGCGCGCGTGCCGGGGCCCTGCCGGCCGTCACTCGCAATCGGGATGCCACGCGTTTTCAACATGATTTCACGAGCCGCTTCGCTATACGGATGCAGGGCTGCATCGGTCCGTGGTGCAATGTCGGTCGCGTTTGCGGCCAAATCATGGTGTTGGGACGACCGAATTTGCTCCGGCTGGCGCTAATCGACCGCTACCTCGCCCGCTCGATCGCGGTGCCGCTGTTCGGCTCGCTGATCCTCGCCGCGATGCTCCTAGTCCTCGACAAGATGCTGCGCCTCTTCCAGTATGTGGTCGACGCCGGCGGCCCGGTCAGCGTCGTCTGGCGGATGCTCGCCAACCTGCTGCCCGAATATCTGTCGCTCGGCATCCCCATCGGCCTGATGCTCGGCATCCTTCTCGCCTTCCGGAAGCTCGCTTTGTCGTCGGAGCTCGACGCGCTCCGCGGCATCGGCGTCGGCTACGGCCGGCTTCTGCGCGTGCCCTTCGCTTATGCCATCCCGCTGATGGCGCTGAACCTGTTCATCGTCGGCTATCTCGAGCCTTATTCGCATTATCGCTACGAGGGCCTCCGCTTCGACCTCAACTCCGGCGCGCTCGGGGCAGCGATCAAGGTCGGCGAGTTCAACCGCCTCGGCCGGCACCTGACGCTGCGCATC
This sequence comes from Sphingomicrobium sp., assembly GCA_036377835.1. GTDB lineage: Bacteria > Pseudomonadota > Alphaproteobacteria > Sphingomonadales > Sphingomonadaceae > Sphingomicrobium. The sequence continues at coordinate 1,987 of DASUXP010000033.1, forward strand.
GACCGCAGCGAGAACAAGGGGACCGAGCTCCACGGCATCTTCGTGCAGATGGACGATGCCAAGTCGGGCATGTCGGTAGCCGCGACCGCCGAGCACGGGCGCTTCCTTTCGACCGACGATCCCGACACCATCCTCTTCCGCCTGGTCAAGGGCCGCCTCGTCCAGGACAGCCCCAAGTTCGCGACCCCGCGAACGCTGTCGTTCGACAGCTACGACCTGCCCATCGACCTGCCGGTAATCGATCAGTTCCGCCGCCGCGGCGGGACCGAGTCCGACGAGCTTTACCTGCACGAGCTGTTCCGCCTCGGCTATCTCGGCCAGGCGGCAGACCTTCACCAGAAGCTGGAGACCCAGGCCAAGCTCAACTTCCGCCTGGTCGAGGTGGTGATGATGCTGATGCTTCCGCTTCTCGCCGTGGCGCTGGCGATCCCGCCCAAGCGAAGCTCCTCCTCGCTCGGCATCTTCGTCAGCATCGTCATCGTCGTCGCCTATCACAAGATCAACCAGTACGCGCAGAACGCGGGGGCGCAGGGGCGGATCGACCCGGCACTCGCCTTGTGGGTACCGTTCGTGCTGTTCGCGGTCGGCATTTTCTGGATGTATCACGTGCTCGCCCACAAGCCGGGCGGCCAGCCGATCGGCACGCTCGAGCGCGGCGCGGCGCGCGTCGGCCGCCTCATTCGCTCGCTCCTTCCGAGGCCGCGCCAGGCATGATCAACCTGAAGCTGTTCCCCTCGAAGCGGCTGGCGCTCTACACCGCGCGATTGTTCGTGACCCGCAGCTTCGCGGTGATGATCGCGCTGGTGCTGGTCCTGATGACCCTCGACCTGCTCGGGGAATCGGGCCGAATCCTCGCGGTGCCCGGCAATGGCGACTCCGACCTGTGGCGCTACGTGGGGCTGCGCCTGCCCCTGCTGGTCTCGCGCTTCCTGCCCTTCTCGGTCCTGCTCGGCGCGCTGATCGCCTTTGTCGAGCTGAACCAGCACAGCGAAGTGGTCTCGATGAAGGCCGCGGGGGTTTCGGCGCACCAGATGCTGGCGCCGCTGATCATCGTCAGCATCGGCATCGCCGCCGCCTTGTTCGCCTTCAACGAGACGGTCGTCGTCAAGTCCGCCCGCGTCGTCACCGCCTGGTCGGACAATGACTACAAGCCGATCCCCCCGGAGAGCGGCATTCTCTCCAATGTCTGGATTTTGTCCGGCGAGGACCTGATCCGCGCCGGCCACGTCGTCGGCAAGGGCGCCGCATTCCGCGCCGAGAACGTGACCATCTACGACCGCGCCGGAGGGGTGCTCCAGCGCGAGATCCACGCCGACCGCGCAACTCCCCAACCCGGCGGAGGTTGGCTGCTCCAGGGCGTGCGGCTCTACGATGCGACCCAGAACGTCGTCCGCCGGGCCGCCTCAATGACGGGCATGGAGGGGGTCACGCCGAGCCAGCTGACCCTGGCCAAGGTCGATCCCACCGAGCTCGACTATTGGACCCTGAAGCAGCGCATCGCCGAGCTGGAGGCCGCGGGCCGGCCGACCGACGAAGCCCGCGCCGGCCTCGCGCACAAGATCTCGGGACCGCTATCGACGGTGCTGATGCCGTTGCTCGCCGCCGTCGCCGCATTCGGGCTCGCCCGCTCCGGCCAGGTGCTGATGCGCGCGACAATCGGCATGGCGCTCGGCTTTGCTTATTTCGTCGCCGACAATTTCAGCCTCGCCATGGGCAATGTCGGCGCTTACCCGCCGCTGATCGCCGCCTGGGCGCCGTTCCTCCTCTTCCTGCTGATCGGCGAGACGGTGCTGGTCCGCACCGAGGAATAGCCGGCATGGGAGGCGAGTTGCTGATCCGCGCGGTCGTCGAGGCCGATTTCGAGCCGTGGCTCGAGCTGTGGGACGGCTACAACGCCTTCTACGGCCGCTCGGGCGCGACAGAGCTGCCGAGGGAGGTGACCGAAACGACTTGGGCTCGCTTGTTCGATCCGGCCGAGCCGATGCAGGCGCTCGTCGCCGAGGACGGCGGCAGCCTCGTCGGCCTTGCCCATTATCTTTTCCACCGCAGCACGACGGC
>DASUXP010000034.1:0-6925 GCA_036377835.1 Sphingomicrobium sp.
GAGGTGATGGTGATCCCGCGCTCCTGCTCCTGCTCCATCCAGTCCATGGTCGCGGTGCCCTCGTGGACCTCGCCGATCTTGTAGGACTTGCCGGTGTAATAGAGGATGCGCTCGGTCGTCGTGGTCTTGCCGGCGTCGATATGCGCCATGATGCCGATATTGCGATAACGCTCGAGCGGATGGCTGCGGGCCATTTTCGTGTCTTCCTTAGCGATGTGGGGAGCCGGCGCGGGCCGGCTCCGCCAATATAGGTGCGATTCTTACCAGCGGTAGTGGCTGAAGGCGCGGTTCGCCTCGGCCATGCGGTGCGTGTCCTCGCGCTTCTTCACGGCATTGCCGCGGTTCTGCGACGCGTCCATGAGCTCGCCCGACAGCCGGCCCGACATGGTCTTCTCCGAGCGCGCACGCGCCGCCGAGATCAGCCAGCGGATGGCAAGCGCCTGGGCGCGCTCCGGGCGGACTTCGACCGGCACCTGGTAGGTGGCGCCGCCGACGCGGCGGGAGCGGACCTCGATGCCCGGCTTCACATTGTTGAGTGCGTCGTGGAACACACGCAGCGGCTCGACCTTCATGCGAGCTTCGACATTGTCGAGCGCGCCATAGACGATGCCTTCGGCGACCGACTTCTTCCCGTCGAGCATGACGGAGTTCATGAACTTGGAAAGGACGATATCCCCGAACTTCGGATCGGGAAGGATCTCGCGCTTCTCGGGACGACGACGACGAGCCATTGGACTATTCCTTTTCTCTCTTCAGCCGATTCCGGGACTGACGTTTCGCCCGGGGCTTACTCTGGCCTGATTACTTGGGACGCTTGGCGCCGTACTTCGAACGGCTCTGCCGCCGGTCCTTGACGCCCTGGGTGTCGAGGACTCCGCGAAGCACGTGATAACGAACGCCGGGAAGGTCGCGCACACGGCCGCCGCGGATCAGCACGACGCTGTGCTCCTGGAGGTTGTGGCCCTCGCCCGGGATATAGCTGATCACCTCGCGCTGGTTGGTGAGGCGGACCTTGGCCACCTTCCTCAGCGCCGAGTTCGGCTTCTTCGGGGTCGTCGTATAGACACGGGTGCAGACTCCGCGCTTCTGCGGGTTCTGCTCCATTGCAGGGACCTTCGACTTGGCCTTCTGCGGTTCGCGACCCTTGCGGATCAGCTGGTTGATCGTTGGCATGAAGCCCTTCACCTTATCTGTGCGGGAAGTCCCCGCGGTTACTTTGCTCAACAGAAAAAGCGCGGAGCCGGAGCAGCCTTGACGGCCGCCTGGCGACGCGCATGTTGAGCAAGGTTCAGCTCTTTGCCCGGCGTCAGGGAATCCCTCTCGCGCGGACCGGCGGCCACATAGCGACGGTGCGATGAAGGGTCAACCGGTCGCCATGGCGCGACAAGGGTGAATTCCTGCGAGCACAGCTCGCGGTTCCCAGACCCGGGCCAGCCACTCGTTGTCGCTTCCCCATTCGGTACAATACTATTGCTGACAATGAGCAGTTATATTCGTTTGTCTTATATGATGTGAAACACCACCTAAGACTGGTCGCGGAGAGGCGGCCACAGTCCGGAGCTCCGCTGCAGGAGAACGGACATGAGGTGGCACCCTCACAGAGACTATCACGGCACGCGCGAATATGAGCCGGATCCGCGAGAGAGCGCGGATGCCATCGGGAGAGTCGCCCTCGACATCCTGCGCCAGCGGCTGAGGCGCCTGTTCGGGGCGTTCAAGAGGCCGCTGCCGCTCGTTCCGGAGCGTCCGGCGACCACCGCTGCGGCGGACAACTGGAGCCAGCTCGACCGCTGGGCCGATGAAGGCGGGGCGATCGCTCCTCCGTCGCGGCGCGACCGATCATGACTGGGCACTCATCCGAAAAGACATTCGCGGCCGGTGGCGCCGAGGCGAACCTGGAGACGGTCCGGCTTCTGGAAAGGCGCCGCGTCGAGGCTACGCGAACCAACGACGCCGATGCCCTGGAGGGACTGCTCCACGACCAGTTGATTTACGTCAACAGCGCCGGGGAGCAGTACAGCAAGGCCGCCTATCTTCGCGACATCGGCACGCAGGCGCTGTCCTATGACCGCGATTTCGACGTGCAGGAAACGGATTGCCGGACGTTCGACGATCTCGTCATCCTCGCCGGGACCATGCTCGGCCATTCGCGCCTCGACGGCGAGCAGCAGGTCTTTCACTTCCCCTGCATCGGCGTGTGGCGGAAGGAGGCGGGCGAGTGGCGGATGGTCGCGTGGCAATCCTCGTCCGGCAGCCGATGAAGTTGCGGCAGGTGATCCCGTGAGCGGCTCCATCCCCGCCTCGAACGTGGCCCTCAAAAGGGCTTACGAGCCGGCGAGCCCTGCAGACGGCCGAAGAATCCTGGTCGACCGGCTGTGGCCGCGCGGGCTCAGCAAGGGCAAGGCGCACATCGAAGCCTGGATGAAGCAAATCGCGCCCAGTGCCGCCCTGCGAACCTGGTTCGGCCACGACCCGCGGCGGTGGGACGAGTTCCGTCGTCGCTATCGTGCCGAGCTGAAGGACCATGCGGGCGAGCTGCGGGACCTGCGCCGGCTGGCGCGGATGGGGCCGATCACCCTCGTCTATTCCGCCCGGAACGAGATCCAAAACGATGCCGTCGTGCTGAGAAAGGTCCTTCTCGGCCGGCCCGACCGATGAAGGAGCGAAGACCATGACCGAAGCACTCTATCCCACCGTCACTCGCGATCTCGCGCGGATGCGCCGCGGACTCGCGCCCGACCCGTCGAGAGCGTTCCACGATTTCAGCAACGCGGTGTTCGCCGAAGGCGCTCTGTCGGCCAAGACCAAGCACATCATCGCGGTCGCCGTCGCCCACGTGACGCAATGCCCCTATTGCATCAGGGGGCACACGCGCGCGGCCCTGAACGAGGGTGCTTCGAGCGAGGAACTGATGGAAGCGATCTGGGTCGCGGCGGAGATGCGGGCCGGAGCCGCATTCGCGCATTCCATCATCGCTCTCGACGAAATGAGCGGCGCCGAAGCAGCGGCCGCGAACGGCCATGACGGTGCGGCGCTCCAGGCAGGAGGCATGCATGCCCACTGACGCCGTCCGGCCGTGCGAGGTCGTGGCGGTTTTCGAGGCGCCCGAGGACCTCGAAAACGCCATTGAGGATCTGCTCAGCTCGGGTTTCGACCGCGCCGAGCTCAGCCTGCTGGCGAGCGAGAAGGCGATCGCAAGGAAGCTCGGTCATTATTACCGCCCGGCAGCGGAAATGGCGGACGATCCATCGGTCCCGCGAGCGGCATTCGTGTCGACGGCGGCCATTGGAGACGCGCAGGGCGCACTGATCGGAGGGCTCACTTATGTCGGAGCGACTGTCGCTGCCGGAGCGGCCGTCGTCTCCGGTGGGGCACTGGCCGCGGCCATTGCAGCGGCTGCAGTCGCGGGCGGTGCCGGCGGCGTCATCGGATCGCTCCTCGCCCGATGGGTCGGTCACCACCACGCCGCCTACCTTGCCGGGCAAATCGAGAATGGCGGCCTGCTGCTCTGGGTGCGCGTCTGGAATCCCGAGCGGGAAGCGAGGGCCGTCGAGATCTTGCGCCGGCGCGCGGGCGGCCGCGTCCATTCGCATGGAGCATTCCGCGCCGCGGCCCTGAGCTAGGATGGGCAAGACTCGCTAGCGGATCCGATGCTTCGCCAGTCGCTCGTAATAAGGCCGGCAGCGGTCGGCGAGGCGGCGGGCATCGCCGGGGAGATCGACAGGACCAGTCTCCGGCGGGCCGAAGCCCGTGCTTTTCTCGACCGCGGCGTACCAGTGCGGCGCCCAGGGCCCGTCGGTGTCGCGGCGGCCAGGGGCCCAGCTGAGCATCGCTTCGTCCCAGGGAATGCCGAGCGCCGCGCACAGCTTCGCCAGCACGGCAGCCGGATCGCCGAGCACGTCGTTGGCGTCGATCACCGGCGGTGCGGTGCCCAGCCGTTCGGCTTCGCGCTCGAAGAACTCGGCCTGCCGATCGAGGCCGAAATTTTCGAACGCGGCCGCTTCGCGCTTGCGCAGATAGGAGGCGATCATCTGCTCGGGATCACGGATCAGGAAGGCGTGGGTGAAACCGGCGAAGTCGCCGTAGCCGATCGGCCCCGTCATGTGGTGCCACATGTGCTTCTGGTACCAGACCGGCGAGCCGTCGGGCGTCGGGCCGCGGAGCGACGCCATGACGCTCGACCAGTCGCAATCCATCACGGCGACGGTCTCGGCGCGAAGGGGATGATCGGCGCCGGTGGTCTCGAGGAAGCAGCCGTAGAAAGGCTCGTCGGAAACGAAGGTGTCGGAGCGGCTGGAGAAGCTGCGCATCATCGCCGTGGAGAGGTTGCGCGGCCCCGACCACATGGCGATTCTGAGGGTCACGGCCGCTGCTGCTCTCCAACGTCGCGCTCGACGCGCTCGGCGTAGAGTTGCTGCAGGCGCTCGACCATCGGGCCGCGGCAGCTGAGCTGGCGGCCATCCACTTCGCGGACCGGGACGATGCCGGCGAAGGTGCCGGTGACGAAGGCCTCGTCGGCGCCATAGACGTCGGTCAGCGAGAAATCCTTCTCGATCGCCGGAATTCCCGCCTCTCGTGCGATCTCCAGGGTAAGCCCACGGGTGATGCCGCCGAGGCAATATTTGCCGCTCGACGTCCACACTTCTCCGTTGCGGACAATGAAGAAATGGGTCGAGTTGCAGGTCGCGACGAAACCGTGCGGGTCGAGCATGAGCGCCTCGTCGGCGCCGGCCTGCGTCGCCTGAATCGAGGCGAGGATGCAGTTCAGCTTCGAATGCGAGTTGATCTTCTGGTCCTGCACCGCCGGGTCGCCGCGCCGGACGTGAACGGTGAACAGCTTGAGGCCGCGCTCGTACACCGCGGGATCGGGTTCCTTGTACTCCGGGATGATGACGACGGTCGGTCCACCGATGACCACGCGCGGGTCCTGGTAGGGCGTGGAGCGCACCCCGCGCGTCACCATCAGGCGGAGGTGAACGCCCTCCTCCATGTTGTTTGCGTCGAGGGTGTCGTAGAGCCGCTTCGCGAGCTCCGCGCGGCTGAGGCCGACGTCCATCGCGAGCGCCTTCGCACCCTCGAACAGCCGGTCGAGGTGGCGGTCGAGGAAGGCGGGCTTGCCCTGATGCACGCGAAGCCCCTCCCACACGCCGTCGCCGAGCATGAAGCCGCTGTCGAACACCGAGACGGCCGCGTCGGCGCGCGGCTTCAGCTCGCCGTTGACGTTGATCAGGATCGCCGCGTTGCGCGGGTCGGAGACGTCGTGCATCGACTGGGCCATCGGCCGACGGTGAAGCCGCCGCCCGGCCTTTGCAAGGGGCGGGTCAGGCGGTCGGGACGAAGGGCGGCGGGCGGCGGTCCCTGCGGCCGAATGCCGGGCGCAGCTGGCGGATGAAGGGCTGCGGCTCGAACAATTGCTCGATCGGGCGATCGTCCTGGAAGGTGGGCGCCGGTTCGACAACCGGCACTTCTTCCTGCCTGCTCGCCGTGGGCTTCTTCGCCTTGGCCCTGGTCCGGCGAGGTTTCACGGGCTTCGCCGCCGGCTCGACCGGTTCGGCAGCGACTTCGGCCTGCTCGTCGATCACCGGCGCCGGTTCGGCCGCGGGCACGCAGGACAGCAGGTCCGGCTGATCGGCGCTCACCGATTCGCCGGCTGCCGTGGCTACGGCGGACTTGCTCCGGACCAGGTCGAAGCCTTGGACGAGACCGTAAAGCGCCGCGATTCCGGCGGCGGGCAGGAATGCGGTGGCGCCGAGCTGCATCCAGGCTCCGGCGAACGACGCCGATAGCCCGAATGCGCAAAGGACCTCGAAAAAGATCCGCGCGCGTGAGCGGTGAACATTGTCCATAGGCCTGCTCTCCCGCGGCCAAATTACGGGGTCAGGCCCTGCACGAAGGTTAAGAAAGATCGTTACTCGGTCGTGCGGCCGTCCCACTCCTCGGCATGATGCCGCGCCTCGGCCTCTTCCCTGGTGGCCTGGACGATACCGTCCTTGTGCTCGGGCGGTCCGTAGATGGTGTACAGCCGGAGTGGCGCGCTGCCGGTATTGCGGACATTGTGCCGGGCGCCCGCGGGAACGATGACGGCGAAGTCATCCTCGACCCTGTTCTCGACGCCGTCGATATCGACCGCGCCCGACCCTTCCTCGATGCGGAAGAACTGGTCGCGGTCGGGATGGACCTCCTCGCCGATGTCGCAGCCCGGCGGCAGGGTCATCAGCACCAACTGGAGGTTGTGCCCGGTGTAGAGCACGCGCCGGAAATCCTCGTTCTCGACGGTGCGCTTCTCGATATTGTCGCAATAACCCTTCACCGCTGCTCCTCCACCGGTTCGATGCTCGCTTTCGCATAATCGCTCCCGGCCGGCTGTTCGTTCCTCTTGCGAAAGATTTTCAGGATCATGGGCTCGGGGACGGCGCGGTCACCGCTTCCGCTCGGCTGCCGCACCGTGCATCGGACGGATGAACAGGCGCCGCACTTCGGGCCATTGGGCGCGCGCCTCGCTCTCCACCTCCTGGACGATGCGCTCCACCTCGCCGGCGCTGATCGCATTGTCGAAGTCGACGTTCATCATCGCGGTGATCTGGTCGGGCGAGGAATGGACGGTCAGCACATGCCCGATGCCGACCACGCCCGGCCTTTCCGACGCAAGCGTCCGCAGCGCGCGGACGAGGTCCGGATCGGCCGCCTCGCCGATCAGCAGGCCCTTGGATTCGTTGGCGAGCACGAACGCCGTGATCGCCAGGATCAGACCGATGACGATTGAGGCCGCGCCGTCGTAGAAGGGGTCGCCGGTCCATTGCGACAAAGCGACACCCGCAGCGGCGGCGACGATCCCGGCCATCGCCGCGCCATTCTCGAGCAGCACGATGAAGGTCGGCGGGTCCTTGGAGCGGCGGATCGCCTCGAACCAGCCGAGCCTGCCCTT
>DASUXP010000035.1:0-8090 GCA_036377835.1 Sphingomicrobium sp.
CCGCGCTTCACCAGCCGCACGAGCATCGGCATGTCCGAATATTTGCGGCAATAGTCGCGGAAATATTCCGCCTGGCGGTCGACGTGGAATTCCTTGAGGATGACGTGGCCCATGGCCATCGCCAGCGCGCTGTCGGTTCCCTGCTTGGGCGCCATCCACAGGTCGGCGAACTTGGCCGCTTCGGAATAGTCGGGGCAGACCACGACCGACTTGGCGCCCTTGTAGCGGACCTCGGTGTAGAAATGCGCATCGGGCGTGCGCGTCTGCGGAACGTTCGAGCCCCACAGGATGAGGAAGCCGGAATTGTACCAGTCGGCCGATTCCGGAACGTCGGTCTGCTCGCCCCAGGTTTGCGGCGAGCTCGCCGGCAAGTCGCAATACCAGTCGTAGAAGCTGAGGCAGACGCCGCCGATCAGCGAAAGGTAGCGCGCCCCGGCGGCATAGCTGACCATCGACATCGCCGGGATCGGCGAGAAGCCGGCGATGCGGTCCGGACCGTATTCCTTGGCGGTATAGACGTTGGCCGCGGCGATGATCTCGTTCGCCTCATCCCAGGTCACGCGGACGAAGCCGCCCATTCCGCGCGCCTTCTTGTACTGGGCGGCATAGTCCGGTGTCTCGACGATCGTCTTCCATGCCTCGACCGGGTCGGCGGTCTCGCCGCGCACGGTTCGCCACAGCTTGACCAGCTTCTTGCGGATCATCGGGTGTTTGGCCCGGTTGGCGCTATAAAGATACCAGCTGTAGCTGGCGCCGCGCGCGCAGCCGCGCGGCTCGTGATTGGGCAGGCCCGGACGGGTGCGCGGGTAGTCGGTCTGCTGCGTCTCCCAGGTGACGATCCCGTCCTTGACGTAGATCTTCCACGAGCAGCTGCCGGTGCAGTTCACGCCGTGGGTCGAGCGGACGATCTTGTCGTGGCTCCAGCGGCCGCGATAGCCGTCCTCCCAGCTGCGGTCCTCGTTGGTGACCACGCCATGCCCGTCGGAGAAGGTGCCGACGTTCTTCCTGAGGAAGGTGAGGCGGTCGAGAAAATGGCTCATTGGAGTCCTCGAAAGGTGAAGTCTTCCGTCTGCGCCGTGCCGCTAGCGCTTCCGCCGGCGGCGCTCTTGATGCAGATCATGAGAAGGCAAATGGCGTGACGGGCTTCGCGCCGAAATACGGGATATCCCTGACGCGAATGAGCCCCGGCCAGTGGGGTTGGCCGAGGCTCATCCGAGCCATTCCGGGCCGAGCTTTATTCGGCCGCGACGAGGCCCGCTGCGAACGGCGGGCGGGTCGCCTGCACCGGCGGCCGCGGCGCGGCAGGCGCCGGGACGGCGATGCCGAGCCCCTCCATCTCGGGCAGCTGCGGAAGCCCGCGCAGCTCGGGCAGCTTGCGCCGCTCCATGCGGCGGATGGCGAGGTGCATCCACAGCATCGCTCCGGCGACGAGGGCGAACAGCAGCATGAAGCAGCTGGTCCAGACGCCGGTGAGGTCGGCCATCGCTCCGAAGGCGATCGGCAGGGCGAACCCGCCGAGACCGCCGATCATTCCGACGAGGCCGCCGACCGACCCGACATTATCGGGGTAATAGACCGGGATGTGCTTGTAGACCGCGGCCATGCCGAAGCTCATGAACATGCCGAGCACGAAGGTCAGCATGGCGAACGGAACGATGCCCATGGCGAGCGTGAACTCGATCGGCCCGTCGATCCCCTGGACGATGTAGCGCGTGGTCGGATAGCTGAGCAGGAAGGTGGCGACGATCGATACGCCAAACGTCCAGTACATGACCGAGCGCGCGCCGAACCGGTCGGACAGCCATCCGCCGACCGCGCGGAACACGCTCCCTGGCAAGGAGAATGCGGTCGCGAGCAAGCCGGCGACCCCGACCTGGAGCCCGTACGCGCCCATGTAATAACGGGGCAGCCACAGAGCGAGCGCGACAAACGCGCCGAACACGAACGCGTAATAAATGGCGAAGCGCCACACCTGCAGCTTGGCCAGCGGGGCGAGCTGCGCGGCGAAGGACGAGCCGGCCGGGCTCTTTCCGCTCGCGGTCACGACGGGATCGTCCCGCGTGAAGAGGTAATAGCCGACGGCGACGACCGCGAGGGCGACGGCCCAGATGCGGGCCACGGCGATCCAGCCGAGCGCGACCATCAGGAAAGACGCCGAATTGGTGATCGCGGCGCCGAGCGTGCCCATGCCGAAGATTCCGAGCGCGGTGCCGGTGCGCTCCTTCGGGTACCAGCGCGCGACATAAGCGACTCCGGCGGAGAAACTGCCGCCCGCGACTCCCATGAACAGCGCCGCGGCGAGGAATTGCGGATAGCTGTGCGCATAGGACAGGAGGAATGCCGCCCCCGCGGCGGTCAGCATCACCAGCGCCATCACCTTGCGGCCACCGAAGCGGTCGGCGAGGATGCCGATGAACAGCCGCGACACCGCGCCGCTGAGGATCGGCGTGCCCACCAGCAGCCCGAACTCCGTGTCGCTCAGCCCGAGCTCTTTCTGGATGCGGATGCCGATGATCGAGAAGATCGTCCACACCGCAAAGCAGGCGGTGAAGGCGATGGTGCTCGCGCCGAGCGCGACCCGGCGCTGGCCCTCGGTTACCGTTGATTGCTGGATCATTGCGTCTGTCCCTGATGCGGCGGCGCGTGATTCTCGAGCGCCGGCCCCTTTCGTGATCGAGCGGTCTCACCTTCGCCGCGCCAGATCGTTGATCTGAATCACCGAAGCGATCAGGAATGTTACGGATGAGGAGAGCCCAGATGACCGACGACCCCAGTGACATCAGCGACTCGCCCGACGTCGCGCTTCCCGGCACCGCGGGTCACGTGGCGCGCGAAAAGCCGGAGCTCTGGCGCGCTTTCCAGGCGCTTGGCGCCGCGACCGGGGCGGCCGGCCCCTTGAGCGAGCGCGAGCAGCGACTCGTCAATCTCGCGCTGGCCATCGGCGGCGACAGCGAAGGCGCGACCCATTCGCATGCACGGCGCGCCGTCGCCGAGGGAATGTCGGGCGAGGAGCTCGACCATGTCGCCTTCCTCGCGATCACAACGCTCGGCTGGCCGCAGGCGATCCGTGGCCTGACCTGGGTTCGCGACGTCACCCGCCGCTGAAGGCTGAGGGCAAAAAGAAACCCCGGCCAGGAAGGGTGGGCGGCCGGGGCTCTTTTAGGTCGCCACACTCGAGCGGCGGCAGGGAATTCCGGTACCGGAAAGGGAACTGGTCGGCCCCGGACGATCATGGCATCGCGCGTGCCCGGCTTGCACGCATTGATTCACATCAATTCTGCGTTTGGGTCTCAGCCGCCGGTGACCGACATGTGCCGCGCGACCGCCGGCTCTGCGGCGCCGATCCGGAACTGGTGGCCCTTGGGCTTGCCCGCGAGCAATCGATCCAGCGCTTCCGTCACCGCGGCCGCCCCGCCGCCGCGCAGGATTTCGCGCAGCTCGACCTTCTGGTCGTGGCCGAGGCAGCCGAACACGGTCCCCGTCGCCGCCACCCGGATGCGATTGCACCCTTCGCAGAAATTGTGCGTCAGCGGGGTAATCAGGCCGAGCCGATTGCCGAGTCCCTCGACCTCGAAATAACGCGCCGGCCCGCCGGTGCGCGCCAGCGACGGGATAAGCCTGAACTCCCGCTCCAGCCGCTCGCGGACCTCGCTCAGCGGCAGATAATGATCGGTGCGGTCTTCCTCGACTTCGCCCAGGGGCATCGTCTCGATGAGGGTGAGGTCGTGCCCTTCGTCCGCGCACCAGCGGAGCATCGCCGCGATTTCGTCCTCGTTGAGTCCCTTCAGCGCGACCATGTTGATCTTGACCCGAAGCCCCGCCTGCGATGCTGCTCGAATGCCGCCGAGCACCTGGGCGAGGTCGCCGCGCCGGGTGATGTGCCGGAAGCGCTCGGGGTCGCGGCTGTCGAGGCTGACGTTGACCCGGCGGATGCCGGAATCGAACAGCATGAGCGCGTGGCGCTCGAGCTGCGTGCCGTTGGTCGTCAGCGTAAGCTCGTCGAGCCCGTGCCCGATGCGGCGGCCGAGCTCGCCGACGAGCAGGTCGATCCCCTTGCGCACCAGCGGCTCGCCGCCGGTGAGGCGGATGCGCTTCACCCCGCGGGCGATGAAAATGTCAGCGAGCTCGACGATCTCCTCGAGGCTGAGCACGTCCTTGCGCGGCAGGAAGGTCATCTTCTCGGCCATGCAGTAGCGGCACCTGAGGTCGCAGCGGTCGGTGACCGACATGCGCACATAGGTGATGCGCCGGCCGAAGCCGTCGATCATCGGCTTTGCAAGGGTCATGGTCTCGTTCACGCTGCTCTTGTCCGACGCATTAGCCTCGTCCGCTGTTCCGGCAGTGAGCTAAATCAACGAGGGTTGCCGGTCCAATCCGTAGCTTTGCGGAGTGATCGCCCCGGAAACCTTCGCCCGCTACGCCGCGATGCGGGTGCCGCGCTATACCAGCTATCCCACCGCGCCGCATTTCTCGGCTGCCGTGGACCATCTCGAATATCGCTCCTGGCTGCGGCGCATCCCGGAAGGCGAGCCGACCTCCATCTATCTCCACGTCCCCTTCTGCCGGGCGATGTGCTGGTATTGCGGCTGCCATACGACCGTGGCCAATCGCCAGGCGCCGGTCGGCCGCTACGTCGCCAGCCTGGAGCGCGAGATCGCGCTGGTCGCGGCCGAGCTCGACGCGCGCCCGCTCGTCCGTCACCTCCATTGGGGCGGCGGCTCCCCGACGCTGCTGCGCCCGGAGGCGATCACGCGCCTGTCGCAGCTGCTGCGCACCGCGTTCGCGGTCGCCGACCTCGCCGAGATCGCGGTCGAAGTCGACCCGCGGACCCTGACCGCGCCCGTCGCCGAAGCATTCGCCTGGAGCGGAGTGAACCGGGCGAGCGTCGGCGTGCAAAGCTTCGACCCTGCCGTGCAGGCCGCGATCAACCGCGTACAGAGCTTCGCCGTCACCGCCGAAGCCGTCGCGCTTCTGCGGCGCAACGGTCTCACGGCGCTCAACTTCGACCTCATTTACGGGCTGCCGCTGCAGACGGTTGCCTCGTGCGAGGAGACGGTGCGGCAGGCGCTTCGCCTGCGGCCCGATCGCATCGCGGTGTTCGGCTATGCCCACGTGCCCGCGTTCAAGCCGCACCAGCGCAAGATCGACGAGCGCGCCTTGCCCGGCCTGGCCGAGCGCCACGATCAGTTCGAGGCCATGGCCGCGCTCTTTCGGGTCCATGGCTATGTGCAGGTCGGCCTCGATCATTTCGCCCTGCCCGACGACCCGCTGGCGCGCGCCGCTCGCGCGGGTACGCTGCGACGCAATTTCCAGGGCTACACCACCGACCCATGTTCGACTCTGATCGGCTTCGGCGCGTCCGCGATCGGCCAGCTTGCCGAGGGCTTCGTCCAGAATGCGGTGCGCATCCCCGACTATCAGCAGCGCATCGATGGCGGGCAACTCGCGGTCACGCGCGGCTGCCGGGTCGGCCAGGCCGACCGGCAGCGGGCACGGATCATCGAGCAGCTGATGTGCAGCTATGCCGCGGACGTCTCGGGCGTGGGCGCGCCCCTCGACCGGCTCGAGGCCGACGGGCTGATCCGCCGGTCCGGCAATCGAATCGAGGTGGTCGACGAAGCCCGGCCGCTGGTGCGGGTCGTGGCGGCGGCGTTCGACGCATATTTGCCGAACTCGGCCGCCGCGCACGTCGCCGCGGTCTAGCTCAGCCGCACTTCGAATAGCCGCAGTCGAGGCAGTTGTTGCAACCTTCGACCTTGACCAGCGCGGCGGCGCCGCACTGGGGGCAAGCGGCCGGGGTGAAGGGATGGGCGAAGGTAACCTCCTCATTCGGCCGCTCGGCCGCGGCGAGACCGGCGAGATGCCGCTCGACGATGTCGCCGATCGCCGCGAGCAGCGAGGGCACGTAGCGCCCCTGCAGCCAGGCGCCGCCGCGGGGATCGAACACCGCTTTCAGTTCCTCGGCGACGAAGGCCACGTCGGCGCTGCGGCGGAACACCGCCGAGATCATCCGCGTGAGCCCGACCGTCCACGCATAATGTTCCATGTTCTTGGAATTGACGAACATCTCGAACGGGCGCCGCGCGCCGTCCTGCTCGATGTCGTTGATGGTGACGTACACCGCGTGCGCGTTTTCCGGCCACTTGAGCTTGTACGTCGTCCCGTGCAGCTGCTCGGCGCGCGGGGGCAGCGGTTCCTCGGCCTTCGCCGGGATCGCGTCCGCCTTGGGCGCGGCGACGCTGAGGACCGAGCCGGTGACCGCATTGGGGCGGTAGGTCGTCAGCCCCTTGCAGCCGAGGTGATAGCCCTCGACGTAAATGTCGGCGAAGGCGTCGAAGCCGATGTCCTCGGGGCAGTTGACCGTCTTGGAGATGGAGCTGTCGACGAAGCCCTGCGCCGTCGCCTGCATCGCCAGGTGGTCGGACGGCGACAGGGTCTGCGCGCTCACGAACAGCTCCGGCGGAGGCGCTACGTCCCCCTTGACCTGCCGCCACACGCGCATCGCATGATCCTCGACCTGTTCCTCGCGTGTGCTTCCGTCGGCCTGGCGGATCTTGCGCGTGTAGCTGTAGGCGAACACCGGTTCGATCCCCGACGAGACATTGCCCGCGAGCAGCGAGGTGGTGCCGGTCGGGGCGATCGAGGTAAGGCAGCCGTTGCGCAGGCCGTGCTCGGCGATCAGCGCCCGCGTTTCGTCGTCGAGCGACAGAAGGTTGGGGCGCTCGAGCATGCACGGATCGTAGAGCGGGAAGGGTCCCTTCTCGGCGGCCAGCAGGGCCGAGGCGCGATAGGCCTCGCGCTTGATCGTCCCCAGCCATTGTCCTGTGAGCTCGACCGCATCTGCGCTGCCGTACGTTGCGTCGCAGAAGAGCAGGGCGTCGGCGAGACCCGTGATCCCGAGCCCGATGCGCCGCTTCGCCTTGGCCTCGTCGCGCTGCTGGGCGAGCGGATAGCGCGAGATGTCGATTACATTGTCGAGCATCCGGACTGCAGTCCGCGTGAGGTCGGCGAGCTGCCCTTCGTCGACTTCGGCGCCTTCCTCGAAAGGCCGCGCAACCAGCCGGGCGAGGTTTATCGAGCCGAGCAGGCACGCGCCGTAAGGCGGCAGCATCTGCTCCCCGCACGGGTTGCTCGCGCTGATCGTCTCGCAATGAGCGAGGTTGTTCCGCTCGTTCACCCGGTCGATGAAGATTACCCCCGGCTCGGCGGCGTCGTAGGTCGCGCGCATCAGCTTGTGCCACAGGTCGCGTGCCGCGATTGTGCGCACCGTCTCGCCGCCGAATAGCAGCGGCCACTCCGCGTCCGCGCCCAGCGCTGCCATGAAGGCGTCGGTGACCAGCACCGACAGGTTGAAGTTGCGGAAGCGGGCGGGATCGCGCTTGGCGTCGATGAACGCCTCGATGTCGGGATGGTCGATCCTCAGGCAGCCCATCATCGCTCCGCGCCGCTGCCCGGCCGAATGGACGGTGCGGCACATCGAGTCCCAGCAATCCATGAAGCTCAGCGGTCCCGACGCCTCGGCCCCGACTCCGTGGACCGGACTTCCGCTTGGGCGGATGGTCGAGAAATCCATGCCCACGCCGCCGCCCTGCTGCATGGTCAGCGCGGCTTCCTTCAGATGCTCGAAGATGCCGTCGAGGCTGTCGGGCACTTCGCCCATGACGAAGCAGTTGAAGAGCGTGACCGCGCGCTCGGTCCCTGCGCCCGCGAGGACCCGGCCGGCCGGAATGAAGCGGAAGTCCTCGACCGCGCTGCGGAACTTCTCTTCCCACATAGCCCGCGTGTCCGGCGGCTCCGCTTGCGCGACCGCACGCGCGACTCGGGCGGCGGTCTCCGCGAACGAACGGTCGCTATCCCCTTCCTCGCTGTTGAAGCGATATTTCGCGGTCCAGATCTCTTCGGCGAGCGCGACTTCGAACGACATTAGCCCCTCCCACATCTTGGGGTGAGGAGCTTAGGTCGTCACAACATCTTCCGAATTGATCCAGCGCAACGGCGCTTCGATCAGGCGGTTTCCCCGAGCCTCGGGCGCCATAGCATCGGGCCGTAGGCGGCCAGGAACAGGATCACTCCGCCGGCCCAGGCGAGGC
>DASUXP010000036.1:0-2276 GCA_036377835.1 Sphingomicrobium sp.
GCAAGGCCGTTGTCGGCATGGTAAAAAGCGCGTTAAGAAATGGCCATGCACAGCCTCAGAGCGGCCCTTGCTCATGGAGACTCTTCGCCGGCGCCGGCCCGCGCGCTCTCGGCGGGCGACGTCCGGCTGTTCCTCACCACCTTCGCCTGCGGCTTCATCTTCGTTTCGATCCTGATCGGCTGAACGCTCAGTCGCAGGCGCGGTGGAGCAGCCAGCCGAGCCACGCCGCGAGCACGCTGGCGATGGCGACGATCAGCAGGCTGTCGGCGACCGTAACTTCGAAGAAGCCGATCGCCAGCGCGAGGATCGCGCTCGCCAGCACCATGAAGCCGGAATTGACGATGTTGTTGGCGGCGATCGTCCGCGCCGTCTCCGACTTGGGCACGGTGATGGTGAGGAAGGCGTAGAGCGGCACGACGAACATGCCGCCCGCGACGGCGACCCCGAACAGGTCGACGAACACCATCCAACTGTTGGGCAGCGCGAGGAACTCGCGGATGGTGTGCAGCTCTCCGCCGTTAGCCGGCCACGTGCGCACCCGGCGGAAGAGGTCGAGCACGAAAATGCCCATGCCGATTGCCGAGGCCGGAGAAAATTTCGCGGAGACCTGGCCCTTGAGCAGCCAGTTGACGAACACCGAGCCGATGGCGACGCCGATCGAGAAGACGGCGAGGAACACGGTGGCGACGGTCTGGTCGGAGCCGAGGCTGTTCTTCACCAGCGGCGGGAATTGCGCGGCGAGCACCGCGCCCATCGCCCAGAAGAAGCTGATCGCGAGCACCGCGAGGAACAGCCGCCGGACGTGCAGGGTCGCGCTGACCAGCTTCACCGAGGCGCGGATGATGTGCCAGTCCATGCCGCGCCTGGGAAAGCCGGGAATCTCGGGCTCGTCGGCCGGCGGCGCCGGCGGCACCATCCCGCCCGCCAATCGGCCGACGATCGCGACGACGAGCACCGCCAGCGCCGCCCATTCGGCATGGTAGCTACCGTCGGGCCGCTGCAGGACCAGCAGCCCGCCGATGATCGTCCCGCCGAGGATCGCGATATAGGTGCCCGC
Source organism: Sphingomicrobium sp. (assembly GCA_036377835.1). Lineage (GTDB taxonomy): Bacteria > Pseudomonadota > Alphaproteobacteria > Sphingomonadales > Sphingomonadaceae > Sphingomicrobium. The sequence goes on from DASUXP010000036.1 coordinate 1,058, forward strand.
TTCGACCAGCCCCGTCCCGCCGAGCACCTCGTCGGGCTCGAGATGCTGCGGGAGCAGCGCATATTTGATCGGTCCGAAGAACGTCGAGTGGACGCCCATCGCGGTCAGCGCGGCGAGGAGAAGCGGGATGTTGTGCAGCAGCAGGCCGGCGGCGCCGAACAGCATGATGACGATCTCGGCACTCTTCACGATGCGCACGATCCGGGCCTTGTCGTGCGCGTCGGCAAGCTGACCCGACAAGGCCGAGAGCAGGAAGAAGGGCGCGATGAACAGCCCGCCCGCAATGGCGCTGAACGTCGCCTCCTGCTCGGCGTCACCGTAGATTCCGTAAATCACCAGAAGCACCATCGCGGTGCGGAACAGATTGTCGTTGAAGGCACCGAGGAACTGGGTGACGAACAAGGGCAGGAAGCGCCGCGTGCGCACCAGGTGAAGCGCGTCGTGCATCAGTTAATCGGCAGCCCGAACGGCTTCGCCCCCACGATCATGGCAGCGGTGTAGCGGCTGACGCGGCGGCGTCAAAGCGTGCGGCCGTTTTGCGGGCGGGGCCCTTTGGCGTAGAGGACCGCGCGATGCTGTCGCTGCCAAACCTCCTGACGCTGTCGCGCATCCTCGCGGTGCCGATTCTCGTCTTCCTGCTGTGGAAGCCGGCCCCGTGGGACTATGCGATCACCTTCGTGCTCTACTGCATCGTCGGAATCACCGATTATTTCGACGGCTATCTGGCGCGGGCGCAGGGCCTGACCTCTCGGCTCGGGCAATTCCTCGATCCCATCGCCGACAAGATCATGGTCGCCGCGGTGCTGGTGATGCTGATGGCCAGCCGCAAGGCCGACGGCGACGCGCCGATCATCCAGGACTGGAGCGTCATCCCGGCGATCGTCATCCTCCTGCGCGAGATCATGGTGTCCGGGCTCCGGGAGTACCTGGCGGAGCTTAAGGTGCTCGTTCCGGTAAGTTCCCTCGCCAAATGGAAGACCACCTTCCAGCTCGTGGCGCTGGGAGCGCTCATCCTCGGGGGAGCCTTCCCCGCGGAGCGCTGGATCCATCTGGTCGGAATCGTCAGCCTGTGGAGCGCGGCGGCACTCACGCTGGTGACCGGCTGGGACTATCTGCGGGTCGGCCTCAAGCACATGGACTGACCCGGGCTCTTTCGAGCGACTGAATTAATCGATTTTACCCAAGTGTCTGACGAAGTTTAATCGTTTCACTCGCTCCA
>DASUXP010000037.1:0-2026 GCA_036377835.1 Sphingomicrobium sp.
GACGCCAGCTTCTGGAGCGAGGTCGAAAGCCGCGGACGGATCGTCGAGCTGGAAGCGATCCGCAACGGCTGGGGCGACCAGGCGGACCGCTCCCTGCCCGTCCCCGCGTGGATGATCGAGGATTCGGCCGTGTGGGTCGCAATTCCGCTCATTCACCACGAGCGGCTGGTCGGAATCGTGCTCCTCGCCGCGCCCGAATACCGCCGGCCGCTCGACTGGGAGGATTTCGACCTGCTGCGCACCGCCGGCCGTCAGGCGGCGAGCTCGCTCGCCGAAGCGCATGGCCAGCAGGCGCTGTCCAACGCCCAGCGGTTCGAGGAATTCAACCGTCGCTTCGCCTTCATCCTGCACGACGTGAAGAACCTGGTCAGCCAGCTCTCGCTGCTGTCGCGCAACGCCGAGCGGCATGCCGACAATCCGGAGTTCCGCTCGGACATGGTGGCGACGCTGAAGGGCTCGGTGGGCAAGATGAACGACCTGCTGCTGCGCCTGTCGCCGCGGTCCGGCGCGGGGGTCCAAAAGCTGGAGCCGCAGCCGATCCGGCCGGTACTGACCGCGGCGATCGCGGCGAAGCGCGGCGACCATGACGTGCGCCTGCTCGGCGACACCAACGTCTGGGCGCTCGCCGACGGAGCAGCGCTCGAGCAGGCGGTCGGTCACCTCATCCAGAATGCGGTCGAGGCCTGCTCCGCCACCGTGCCGATCACGGTGAAGGTCGGATCGAAGGATTCGACGATCGCCATCAGCATCGTCGACAAGGGCGTCGGGATGGACGCGGACTTCATCCGCAACCGGCTGTTCCAGCCGTTCGCGTCGAGCAAGCCCGGCGGCTTCGGCATCGGCGCCTTCGAGGCGCGCTCGCTGATCGCCGCCATGGGCGGCCGCCTCGGCGTCGACAGCCGCCCGGGCCGTGGGACCACCTTCACCATCCTGCTGCCGGCCGCGGAGCCGGTCAGCGAACCGCTACGGAAGAGCGCATGACCGACAACCCACTTCCCGTCCTGCTCGTCGTCGAGGATGACGAGGGCCTCCAGCGCCAGCTCAAATGGGCCTATGACGGCTATCAGGTCATCTGCGCCGGCGACCGTCAGAGCGCGATCGACGCGCTGCGCACGCACGAGCCGGCGGTGGTCACGCTCGACCTCGGCCTGCCGCCCGATCCCGACGGCACCGAGGAAGGCTTCGCCACGCTGCGCGACATCCTCAGTTTGAAGCCCGACACCAAGGTGATCGTCGCTACCGGCCACGGCGCCCGCGAAAGCGCCCTCAAGGCGATCGGCTACGGCGCCTATGATTTCTACAAGAAACCCGTCGACATCGACGAGCTTGGGCTGATCGTCGCCCGCGCCTTTCATCTGCACGAGATCGAGGAGGAGAACCGGCGGCACGAAGCCGGCGGGGGGACCGAGGTGCTCGGCTCGATCATCACTGCGTCCGACGAGATGCTGAAGGTGGCGAAGACCATCGAGCGCGTGGCGAGCGCGGACGTCTCGGTGATGCTGCTCGGCGCCAGCGGCACCGGAAAGGAGCTGCTCGCCCGCGCGGTGCACGAAAAGAGCGGGCGCAAGGGCGAGTTCATCGCCATCAATTGCGCCGCCATCCCCGAGAACCTGCTCGAAGCCGAGCTGTTCGGCTACGAGCGCGGCGCCTTCACCGGCGCGGTCAAGTCGAACGTCGGCAAGATCGAGCTGGCCGAGGGCGGAACCCTGTTCCTCGACGAGGTCGGCGACATCCCGCTCCCGCTGCAGGTCAAGCTTCTGCGCTTCCTCCAGGAGCGGGTGATCGAGCGCATCGGCGGGCGCCAGCCGATCGCGGTCGACACGCGCATCGTCTGCGCGACGCACCAGGATCTGGAAGCGATGATCGGCGACGGCCGCTTCCGCGATGACCTCTACTACCGCCTCGCCGAAATCGTGGTGAAGATCCCCTCGCTCGCCGAGCGGCCGGGCGATGCGGCGCTGCTCGCACGGCATTTCGTCAACCGCTTCGGCCGCGAGCTCAACCCCAAGGTGCAATCGCTGTCGTC
>DASUXP010000038.1:0-7045 GCA_036377835.1 Sphingomicrobium sp.
GGCGCAGAACTCGGGGCTGACCAGCCACGGGCTGGCGATCAACCTGTTCGAGGTGAACGGGGTGGTTTACGGCACCACCGCGGGCGTGGCCCCGGCGGATGCGACCACGGCGGGCGTGGTGTTCTCGCTGTCGGTCTCGGCGACCGGCGTCGTCACCCTGACCCAGTATCAGCAGGTCGATCATGCCGTTGAAGGCGTGACCACGTCGCCGTTCGACGACCAGTTCGCGACGCTTGTGAACGGCAAGATCACGCTGACCGCCTCCTCGTCGATCACCGACGGCGACGGCGACACCGCGACGGACTCGGAGGTCGTCGACCTCGGCGGCAACATCCGCTTCGCCGACGACGGCCCCGACGCGGTCAACGACACCGTCAACCAGGCGACCGAGAACACCGCGGTCAACATCAACGCGTTCGGCAACGACGCGCCCGGCGCGGACGGCGTCAGCCTGACGAGCGGGGTGACGATCGTCGCCGGCTCGCTCACCGGTGCGGGCAATCTCGTCTATAACAATGACGGGACGTTCACCTATACTCCGGCCGCCGGCGAGCAGGGTCAGGTCACCTTCCAGTACAAGCTGACCGACTTCGACGGCGACACCGACACCGCCACGGTGACCATCAACCTGCAGCCGGACTCGACTCCTTCGGCAACCGCCGAAGTCGCCTTCCTCGATGATGACGGCCTGGCCGGCGGCAATGCCGGCGCCAACGTCAACGACATCAACGCCAACACCGGCGGCGACGGCGACAGCAATGCGAGCGAGGCCATCTGGAGCGGCACGCTCAACGCGACCTTCGGCAACGACACGCCGGGCAGCTTCAGCTTCGCCAACAGCATCACCGGCACCACCTCGGTGATCGGCCAGGAAACGGTGACCTACACCGTGTCGGGTGGCGGGACGATCGTGACGGCAATGATCACATCGTCGCCGGATGCATCTCGCATCAATACGCCGCTGTTCACGGTGAACATCACCAACCAGGCGACCGGCGCTTACACCGTCACGCTCAACGACAACGTCCTGCACGCAACCCAGGACGGGGTCATCGGCGCCGACAACACCGAGAACACGCCGGACCCGACCGTCACCATTCCGTTCACCGCGACGGACAGCGACGGCAACGATTCGACGACGGCGAACCTGACGATCACCTTCGACGACGACATGCCGTCGGCGTTCACGCCGGACCCGCTGGCGTCGCCCAACGGCACTGCCGCGGCGGTCATGGGCAACCTGAACACGGTCATGGGCGCCGACGGGCTCGGAAGCTACGTCTTCGATCTCGGCAGCAACGGACCGGGAACGCTCGACAACGGGATCGCGGCCAAGGACGCCCAGGGCAACAACCTCACGGTCGGCGGCCAGCAGCTGTTCCTGTTCGGCGACAATACGAATCACATCTATGCGGCCACGTCATCGACTGCGACTCATGCGTTCGACGTGACCCTGAATGCCGACGGGACGTGGATCTTTGACGTCAACGCGACGATCAGCAACGGCACAGAGACGAACTTCAACGACTTCTCGCAGGCCAAGGCCGGCAACGTCGATTTCCGCGCTTTGGGTGCGGACGTCGGCGGGACTGGCGAAACCGACGTCATCATTTCCGCACACGGCGCGACCGGTCTCCAGGGCACGGTCAACACCGACAGCGATTCGATCGGCGTCGACAGCAACTCGGTCAATCCGGGCGCGGGCATCCGTCTCGATTTCGTGACGAACGTCACGAGCGACGCCACGAAAGCCAGCGGGTTCAACTACGGCACCCACGTCACGACGACCCACTTCGAGCAGACCATCGCTCAGGTTCAGGGCAATCCCGACAACCAGGTGGCCATCGTCGTGACGGCGCTCCTCGCGGACAACGATCAGACGCTCGACAACACGCCGAGCAATGGACTCGAGGACAATGACGCTCCGTTCGGTGCGGGTAATCAGGATGAAACGATCGCCATCATCAACAAGGTGACGGTCACCTTCACCAACGGCGGGACGCACGTCTTCGACCCAAGCATTCCGGCTTCGCTGTCCTACAGCCACACCAGTCAGGATGGCAGCGGAACCGTCACGACGAGCGTCGTTTTCAACAGCAACGGCACGGTGTCCATCATCGGGCTGCAGGTGAACGACGTTTACGAGATCGACACGACCACCAACTTCAGCGCGGTGGTCGTCGAATCGCCGGACTTCGAGAACGGCCTGTACAGCGCGGCGAACAACGACGCTCTCGATAACGAAGTCGGCTTCGACGCTGGGTTCTTCTCGATCGGCGCGTTCAGCGCGGGCACCCCGATCGACCAGAACTTCACGATCATCGCCACCGACGCCGACGGCGACAGCCAGACGTCGACGGTGCAGACGACGATCGTCAACAACGTCGCGGGCAATGTCGTCGGCACCTCGGGCAACGACGCGGCGCTCAACGGCAACACCGGCGATAACGTGATCGCGGGCAATGCGGGCAACGACACGCTGAACGGCAATGACGGCAACGACTTCCTCTATGGCGGGGCCGGTGCCGACACGCTGAACGGCGGCAACGGCAACGATACGCTCGAGGGCGGCACCGGGGCCGACCAGCTGACCGGCGGCGCGGGGACGGACATTTACGTGCTCTCCAACGACGTCATCACCGCTGGTTCGGTCAATGCCGACACGATCGTCGGGTACACGGCGGGCGAGGTGATCGACATCACCGAGATCCTCACCACCGCCGGGTCGCTGTCGGGAGTCGTCCGGCTGCTCGCCAATGGCGACCTCCAGGTCGACCTCAACGGCGGCGGCGACAGCTATGTCACCATCGCCCACCTCACGGCCGGCGTGAACGCCACGATCAAGTACATCACCAGCGGCACGACGACGACCGCAGTGATCACGTCGGGCGCTCCTCCGGTGGCGCTGGACATGAACGGCGACGGTCATGTCGACTTCCTGCCGGCCAGCGCGGGCGTGTCCTTCGACTATGGCGGCGGCTCGGTCAGCACCGCCTGGGTCGGCCCGAACGACGGCATCCTGGTCCGCGACGGCAACCACGACGGCCAGGTCAGCGGCAACGAGGTCATGTTCGCTTCGAGCGGCACCGATCTTCAGGCGCTGGGAGCCTATGACACCAACCACGATGGGCAGCTGACCTCGGCCGACGCCGGCTTCGCCAGCTTCTCGGTGTGGCAGGACGCCAACAGCAACGGCGTGGTCGATGCGGGCGAGATGCAGTCGCTGACGGCGCTGGGCATCACCGGCATTTCGCTCAGCACCGACGGCATCGGCTACACGACTGCGGGCGGCGACGTGAGCGTCGCCGGGACCGGCAGCTACACCAGGGCGGACGGCTCGACCGGCGCACTGGCGGACGCTTCCTTCCTCACCGGCAGCCAGTATCAGGCGCGCAGCATCTCCGGTTCGGAGGCGAGCACCACGGTTCTCGCGGCGGCGCTTGCCGCAGCCGGCATGGCGGCGCAACCGGCGGCGGCCTCGACCGGCGTTGCTGACAGCAACAGCGCCAACAGCTCGCAGCCGTCGAGCGTCGGCGCGGCGCACAACCAGGCCCTGGACCCGGTTGCCGACGATGGAAGCTCTGCTTCGGTCGTGAGCTCCGCGCTGCCCGAACAGTCTGACACCGGTCAGGCGACGGCGAGCGCCGCGACCAGCACCAGCCACGCGTCCGATACCGGCCAGTCGAATGCGGCGGTGGACACTGCGCCCAATGCGCAGGATCCAACCGATCTGCTCCAGGGCACCGACAGCCCCGCCGACGCGGCTCCGGCTGCTTCGGCGACGGCGACGACGGTGGTCATGCCTTCGGCTGCGGAGCTGATGGCAGCGGCGCCTTCGGGCGGTGGCTCCGATGGCGGCGGGGCGCAGCATAACGCGGTGATCGGCCAGGTGCTGGCGGACGCGCTGCACGGCGGGTCGGGCGGAAGCCTCGATGCGCTGATCAATTCGCTTCCGGGCAATGGCGACTCGGCGCTGAGCGCGCTGGCAAGCCATGGCGGCGGCGATGTTTCAAATGCGGACACGGGTGTTTTTGCCGCCTTCACGGCAGGGCACTTCGGCTTCACGATCGAACATATGGTTCATCAGGACGCCATCCAGCCGCACGCGTAACTTAGTGAGCGAAAGCGCGGGGTCCTCACTCGTGGACGGTGAGGGCCCCGTTACGACCAGAAGGGGGTAACATGAAGAAGAAGCACTGGACGATGATCGTTCCCGGGGCGGTGCTGCTTTGCGCCACTCCGGCATTCGGCGTGGAACTGCGCGATGCGGTGCAGGCCGCGTTGAGCACCAATCCGGAAGTCAGGCAGGCTGTCGCGAACCGCTCCGCAACGGAGGAGGAACGCGTCCAGGCGCAGGGCCTCTATTACCCGCGCGTCTCGGTGGAAGGATCGGCTGGCGTTCGCAGCCTGCGCAATCCGACTCGGCGCCGGATCGGCATTGCTGACCACACGCTCTACCCGATCGAGGGCGACCTGATTCTGGACCAGCTGGTCTATGACAGCGGCGGCCGCGAGGCCGAGATCCGCCGCCAGGCGTCGCGGACCGACGCTGCCGCGGCGCGCGTCGAGGAGCGCTCGGAGTTCGTCGCGCTCAACGTCTCGCGCACCTACATCGACTATCTGCTGCAGCAGCGGCTGGTGGCGATCGCGCAGGACAACGTGACCTTCCACGAGCGGCTCGTCGCCGACCTTCGCGAAGGCGTCGCCAAGGGCTCGATCAGCATTGCCGACCAGCAGCAGGCGGAAGAGCGGCTGCAGGCCGCGCGCACCCGGGTGACCGAGGCGCGCGAGGACCTGGATACGGCGGCGATCACCTTCCAGACGCTGACCGGCGTGCCGATCGACACCGTGTCGATGCCGCCCGACCTGTCGCAGTGCATGCCCGCCTCGCTGGCGGACGCGGAAGCCGCGGCGCGCCAGAACAACCCGCGGGTGCAGGAAGCGCTCGCCGACCTGTCGACGGCGCGCGAGGATATTCGCGCCGCCCGCGCCAAGCTCGGCCCGCGCTTCAACATCGAGGGCCGCGCCCGCGCCGGTCACGACATCGACGGGTTCGAGGGCCGCACCACGGACCTCCAGGCCCTGGGCGTGCTTCGCTGGGACCTCTATAACGGCGGCATCAAGGAAGCGAACGTCCGCGAGCAGCAGGCGCGCGCCGACGAGGTGCATGCCCGGCTGTTCCAGCGCACCCGCGAGGCCGAGGAAGCGGCGCGGACCGCGTGGAGCCGGCTCCAGAACCAGCAGCGCCTGGTGCAGGAGCTGGAGAGCCAGTCGCGGATCACCGACGATTTGCTTTTGTCCTATCGGGAGCAGTTCAACATCGGCCGCCGGTCGCTGCTCGACGTGCTCGACGCGCAGAACACGCGCTTCAACGTCCAGGCGCAGACCGAAACCGCGCGGCTCGCGCAGCTCTATGCGCAATACCGGCTGCTCGCCGCGGCCAACCGGCTGACGGAAGCGCTGGGCGTCGCGCTGCCGAGCGCGGCCTACAGCAACGAGCGCGAGCGGTACGGGGTCAATCCGATCCCGCCGGCGGCGCTGCAAGAGACGGCCTATCCTTATCCGGAGATGGGCCCGCCCGCTGCTACGGGCGAGTGAAGTGAAGGGGACGGGCGTTGAGTTTCGTGCATTGGCTTGATGCTTCGGCGTCGCGCGAGGTCGACCCCGTCCTCGATTGTCTGACGTTCATTGCCCGCGAAGCGGACCGGCCGTCGTCGCCGGTGCTGCTTCGCGCCGGCCTCGCGCTGTCGGAGCGCGGCACGCTGCCGTTCCACCAGATCGAGCCGGCGCTGGAGCAGGTCGGGATGCGCGGCGAGCCGGTGAGCCGCAAGCTGCGCGGCTGGCCGCTGCGCAAGCTGCCGGCGATCCTCGAGCTCGAAGGCGAGCAGGCGGCGGTCCTGCTCGAGATTCGCGACGGCGACGCGCGCATCTACGCGCCCGGCGCTGCCGAGCCGATGTGGGTCCCGCTCGGGCAAGTGCAGAGCGCCTTCACCGGCCGCGCGATCGTCGTCGAGGCCGACCCCACCAAGGAGCGCGAAGGCGAGCGGCCGTGGGACAAGGCGCGCCGCACCCACTGGTTCTGGTCGGAAGCGTGGAAGGTCCGCAAGGAGTTCTGGCCGGTCGTGCTGGCGGCGCTGCTGGTCAACATGCTGGCGCTGGCCGTGCCGTTGTTCACGATGAACGTGTACGACCGGGTAATCCCCAACAAGGCGGTTTCGACCTTGTGGGTGCTTGCCGCCGGCGTCGGCCTCGCGCTGGTCTTCGACTTCGTCCTGCGCCTCGCGCGCTCGCAGCTGATCGACGAGATCGGCCGCAAGATGGACGAGAAGCTATCGCAGAAACTGTTCGAGAAGGTGATGAACCTGCCGATGGCCGCGCGCCAGGGCAGCACCGGCGCCTTCGCGCGGCGCGTTTCCGAATATGAGCTTGTCCGCGACTTCTTCGCCTCGACGACGGTCGTGCTTGCGGTCGACGTCACCTTCCTGGTGCTGTTCCTGGGGCTGATCACGGTGCTCGCCGGCTGGCTGGTGATCGTGCCGATCACCGGAATGGCGCTGATGTTCTTCGCCGGGCTCAGCCTGCAGAAGTCGATGGCCAAGGCGGCGGTCGACGCGCAGGCGGATTCGAGCCTGCAGCATTCGGTGCTGATCGAATCCATTTCGGGCGCCGAGACGCTGAAGGCGGCGCGGGCCGAAGGGCAGATGCTCGGCCGCTGGCGGCGCTATTCGACGATGACTGCTGGAACGCAGGAGCGGATGCGGCGGCTGACGGCGGTGGCGATCAACCTGGCCAGTGTGTCGCAGCAGCTGATCAGCGTCGGCCTGCTGATCGGCGGCTTCTACCAGTTCAACGAGGGCGACATGTCGATGGGCGCGATCATCGCCATCGTCATGCTTGCCGGCCGCGCGCTCCAGCCGATCGGCCAGTTCGCCTTCCTCATCACGCGTGCGCGCCAGGCGATCGCGACCCTCGAATCGCTGCAGACGATGATGGAGGCGAAGGACGAGCGGCAGGCGGCGCTGCGCAGCATCGTCCCCGAGATCCG
>DASUXP010000039.1:0-9750 GCA_036377835.1 Sphingomicrobium sp.
TGCGCATCGTGCTCGACAAGCCCGAGCTCCACGACCGCTGGCTGGGTGAGCTCGCCGCCATGCGCGACCGCATCAATTCGGTTCGCCAGCGCATCGCCTCGGCCGATCCGCGCCTCGCGTTCATCGGCCGGCAGTTCGGGATGTTCTCGATGCTGCCGCTGTCCAAGGAGCAGGTGCTTCGCCTGCGCGAGCATTACGCGATCTACATGGCCGACAGCGGCCGCTTCAACGTCGTCGGGATGAGCGACGAGCAGGTCGACCGATTTACCGCCGCCGTGGTCGAGGCGCTGGACGCCTGACCATGGCCGAGCGCGACCCGGGCAAGGTTTCCGCCGAGGCGAACTGGCGCGAAGTCGCGAGGCTGGTGCTGACCAGCCGCGAGATGGACCGGATCGAGGAGCAGGAGCTCGTTCCGGCGAAGAAGGTCCTCTACCAGTTCAGTGCGCGCGGCCACGACCTGGCGCAGGTGCTGCTCGGGCTTCAGCTCAAGGACGGCGACGGGGTGTTCGGCTATTACCGGTCGCGGCCGCTGCTGCTCGCGCTCGGCGTCTCGCTCGCCGACGCGCTCGGCTCCGGAATGGGCCTCGCCGGCGGCTATTCCGACGGCCGCGACATCGGCGTGGTGTTCAATTATCCCAATCCGGGCGGCGCCCATGCCCTGCCGATGTGCGGCGGGGTGGGCGCGCAGTACACGCCGGCAGCCGGTTGGGCGCAGGCCATCGCCTACAAGCATGCGGTCCTGGATGAAGGTCCGGCCGACGCCATTTCGGTCGTGCTCGGCGGCGATGCGAGCTGCGCCACCGGCGGATTTTGGTCAGCGCTAACTATTGCAACGACACAATCTTTGCCATTGCTAATGTACATCGAGGACAATGGCTACGGAATCTCGGTTCCCTCGGAATATCAGACACCTGGCAAGGATATCGCGGCCAATCTGGCGAGCTTCGCCGGCCTCGCAATTTTCAACGGCGATGGGACCGATCCGGCCGAGGCATCGCGGCTGGTTGCCCACGCCGTTGACCATGTTCGGACGAAGCGCTCGCCCGCGCTGCTGCGGCTGACCGTGCCGCGGCTCGAAGGGCATAGTGCCCAGGACACCCAGGCCTACAAGTCCGAAGAGGAGATCGCGGCCGAGTGGGCGCGCGATCCGCTTCCCAGGCTGAAAGCGCATGTCGCGCGACAGCAGATCGGCGACGATGCGTGGAATGAGCTCGAGCGCGAGACCGCATGGCAGGTGCAGGCGGCGGTCGCCGAAGCCGAGGCGCGCGGCATTTCCTCGCCCGAGACGGTCACCGACCACGTCTTCTACCAAGGCGAGATGCAGCAGATCGGCGGCCTGTGGAACAGCGGCTACGCCCTCCCGCCGTCATCCGACCAGCCGGCGAGCGCCGGCCAGCGGATCAACATGGTCACCGCCATCCGCCGGGTGCTCGAACAGGAGCTGGAAGCGAACCCGCGCGTGCTCGTCTTCGGCGAGGACGTCGGTCCCAAGGGCGGCGTTCACGCGGTCACGCTCGGCCTCCAGGAGAAGTTCGGCCGCGAGCGCGTGTTCGACACCAGCCTGAATGAGGAAGGCATCGTCGGCCGCGCGGTCGGAATGGCGCTCGCGGGGCTGATGCCCGTGCCCGAAATCCAGTTCCGCAAATATGCCGAGCCGGCGACCGAGCAGATCCACGATTGCGGCACCATGCGCTGGCGCACCCACAACCGCTTCGCCGCGCCGATGGTGCTGCGCGTGCCTGGCGGCTTCTTCAAGTGCGGCGACCCGTGGCATTCGATGACCAATGAGGTCGAGTTCGTGCACAATCCCGGCTGGAAGGTCGCGGTGCCGTCCAATGCCGAGGACGCCGTCGGACTCTTGCGCGGGAGCCTGCGCGGCAACGACCCGGTGCTGTTCTTCGAGCATCGCGCGATGCTCGACGATGCCTGGGCGCGGCGGCCTTGGCCGGGCGACGATTATGTGCTGCGGTTCGGCCGGGCGAAGAAAACGCGCGAGGGCGACCGGATCACGATCGTCACCTGGGGCGCGATGGTCCCCCGCTGCGAGGCCGCCGCCGAGGGGTTCAGCGCCGACGTCATCGACCTGCGGACGCTGATGCCGTGGGACAAGGACATGGTGCTCGACAGCGTCCGCCGGACCCGCCGGTGCCTCATCGTCCACGAGGATTTGCGCACCGGCGGCTTCGGCGCCGAGATCGCGGCCGTGGTCGCCGACGGAGCCTTTCTCGACCTCGACGCGCCCGTCGCCCGCATAACCATGCCCGACATCCCCAGCCCGCATCATCCCAGGCTGATGGAATGGGCGCTGCCGTCTCCGGCGAGCATCCGCGCCGAGATCGAGCGGCTGGTGGATTTCTGACGTGATCGAGGTCCGCGTCCCCGATGAGCAGGAGGGCACCAAGGCCGTCGTCCGGGCCTGGCTTCGCCAGATCGGCGACCTCGTGTTCGAGAACGAGCCGCTGGTCGAGCTCGAGACCGACAAGGTGACTCAGGAAGTGCCGGCGCCCGCGGCCGGCGTGCTGGTGGAGATCGTCCTGCATACCGACGATGAGGCGGTGCCCGGCGCGCTCCTGGCGAGGATCGAAACCGACAGTTCCCCGGCGGAAGCCGGGGCCCAGGAGGCGAAGCCTGTTTCGGACCTGATCGAAGAAGCGCCTGACGCCGCTCCTGGACCCCCGCCTTCGCCGGGGAGCGGAGAATCCCGCCTGTCGCCCTCCGTGCGCCGCGCCTGCCAGCAGCACGGCATCGACGCGTCAAAGATCGAGGGCACCGGCCGAAACGGTCGCGTGACCCGCGAGGACGTCGACCGCGCTGTCGCGTCGGCGACCGTCGTCAGCGTGGGCGAACCGGCAACGGCTCAGCCGCGCGAGTTCAGCGCGCAGGACATCCCCCACGACCGCATGCGCCTGACCATCGCCGAGAACATGGCGCGCGCGGTCGCCGAGCAACCGCATGTCACCGCCGTATTCGAGGCCGATTTCTCCGCGGTTGCCTCGCACAAGGCAGCGATGGCGGCGCGCGGTGTGAAGCTCAGTTACACCGCTTATATCGTCAGGGCCGCCACCGAGGCGATGGCGGTCGCGCCGGCGATCAACGGCCGCTGGGAAGAGGACCGGATTGCGATCTCGCCGACCATCGATATCGGCGTCGGCACCGCGCTCGGCGAGAAAGGGCTCGTGGTCCCCGTCGTGAAGGACGCGGGCTCACTGACGTTGGAGCAGGTCGGCGCGAGGCTCGACGACCTCACCCGCCGCGCCCGCGACGGCAAGCTCGACCGCTCCGACGTGTCGGGCGGGAGCTTCACCATCTCCAACCACGGGGTTTCGGGCTCGCTGCTCGCCGCGCCAATCATCCTTCACCAGGGCCAGGCGGCGATCCTCGGCGTCGGCAAGCTCGAGAAACGCGTGATCGTCCGCGAGGTGAACGGCGCCGACGCAATGATCGTCCGCCCGATGGCCTATGTGACCCTGACCATCGACCACCGGGTCGTCGACGGGCACCAGACCAACGCCTGGCTGACGCGCTTCGTCGAAGTGCTGGAAAGCTGGCCGGCCGCCTGACATCCTCCCCGCGATTTCGCGGGGAGGGGAACCATGCGAAGCATGGTGGAGGGGTCTTCTTCGGTGGCGACAAAGACCCCTCCACCGCCTTCGGCGGTTCCCCTCCCCAGCAAATGCTGGGGAGGACGGTCAGATATTCGTCTGCTCGGCCGGCACGCCTTCGGGGATCGTCGCCGCGCCGTCCTCCTCGCGGCAGGCGAGTCCGGTCCCAACATCGTAGCAGCTCATCGACAGCGACCCCATGGCGTAGCCGCGGATCAGCGCCTCGACCGGCTCGCCCGATTCCGCCGCGGCTCCGGCGATGTAGAGCAAGGGGATGAAATGGTCGGGCGTCGGAACCGCCAGTGCGTAATCCGGATGATCGATCAGCTTCAGGATTTCGGCCGGCGCGGACGCAAGCTGCTCGGCCGCGGCATCGTCGAACCGCTGCGCCCAGTCGAACCCCGCGTCGGGCTTGTCCCACGCGATGCGGCGAAGGTTGTGCACCACGTTGCCGCTGCCGAGAATCAGCACGCCCTGTTCGCGCAATGGCGCCAGCCGGCGGCCGAGCTCGACGTGATAATCGAGCGGTTTCAGGGCATTGATCGACAGCTGCACGACGGGAATGTCGGCCTCGGGATAGAGGTGCGCGAGGACGCTCCAGCTGCCGTGGTCGATGCCCCACTGGTCGCGGTCGAGCCCGCACCAGGTCGGCTTGAGCGCATCGGCTACCTCCTGCGCCACGTCCGGCGCTCCAGGCGCGGGATATTCGAACGCGAACAACTCCGGCGGGAAACCGTAGAAATCGTGGATCGTCCGCGGCTGCGCCATGGCCGTCACCGCCGTGGCGCCGAAGAACCAGTGGGCGGAGATGACAAGAATCGCGCGCGGCCGCGGCAGCTTGGCGCCGATGTCCCGCCACGCGCGGGTGAAGCCGTTGAGCTCAAGCGTGTTCATCGGGCTTCCGTGGCCGATGAAGAGAGCCGGCATTCGGGTCATGGTGTTTGCTCCTGCGCAGCCGGTACGAACGCCGGCGCCGCGCCGGCGGTTCATCCAGCCTGGCCCATTAGCCCAATTCACTTGCCTTTATGAGTTCGCTCGGGGAAGCTCTCCGGTCGAGGGGCGGTATCGCGTGAAAGTCTCAGCCTTCTTTCAGAAATTGCCGCGAGACCGGCCCGTGATCGGCGTCGTCGCGGGAATCGCCTTCTTCGCTTTGTCGTCATCCCTGCGCTGGTGGCTGGGCGACGTCAGCGAAGGCTTCGGCCCGATGGCGCTGCTTCCCTCGATCCTCCTCGCCGGGCTGTTCGGCGGCATTCGCGTCGGGCTGGCCTTCGCCGCACTGTGCGCCGTCGTCGGATGGGTCTTCTTCTTTCCGCCCTACGGAACCTTCGTCCTCGCCACCGGGCACAAGATCACGATGGCAGTCTTCATTCTCACCGCCGGGCTCGAGCTTTACGTCATCCGCACGCTCAACGTCGCGATCTACGAGCTGTCGGAGGCGCGCGAGCATTCGAACACTTTGTTTCGCGAATTGCAGCACCGCGTCGCCAACAACCTGCAGTTCGTCGCTGCACTGCTGAGCCAGCGCAGGAAAGGGTTGCGCCAGGACCCGAACGCGATCGCGGTGCTGGATACGGCGCAGCAGCGCCTCGCCACCATGTCGCGCGTTCACCGGCGGTTGCACGATCCGCGATCGGTCGATCAGCCGGTCGGCGAATATTTGCAGATCTTGTGCACCGACCTCATCCGCGCCAGCGACACGCCCGACATCGACCTGTCGGTCAGCGCCGATCCGGTTGTACTCAGCCTCGACCAGCTGATGTCGGTGTCGCTGATCGTCGCCGAGCTGGTCACCAACAGCCTCAAACATGCTTTTGCCGACAGGTCCGGCGGCAGGATCACGGTCGGGCTCAAAAGCGCGAACGGCATGTGCACGGTGACCGTCGCGGACGACGGGCCCGGCCTTGCCGGCGCTGCCTCGGGGTCGAACGACAGCCTCGGCCAGGGCATCCTGCAGAGCCTCGCCAGCCAGCTTCACGGACGCATCGGCTTTTCATCCGGAAGCGGCGCCGTCGCCACGCTCCGCTTCCGTCTCTAGCCGAAGAAGCGCGTCAGACATCGATCACGACATAGGGCTGGCCGAAGCGCGGCTTCAGCACGAATTGCGCGACATTGTACACCGGCTTGCCGAGCGGGGTCGCGCCTTCGTAGCTGCCGTGGTGGGCATGGCCGTGAACAATGGCCTGGACGTGATCGAAGCGGTCGATCGCGTCGCACAGCCGCTGTGAGCCGAGGTACTGGAAGATTTCCGGCGGCTCGCCTTCGATGGTGCCGACGATCGGCGAATAATGGAGCACCGCGACGCTGCGTCCGGTCCGCAAAGTGCGCAGCTGGTTCTCGAGCTTGCGCGCCTCGTTCATCGCCTCGTCGACGAAGGCCTTGGCGATCGGCTCGCCGAACGGCGCCAGCTCGCCGCGGCCGTAGCCGCCCATGAAGCCTTTGACCCCGGCGAAGCCGACGCCGTCGATCTCGTGCGCCTGCTCGTCGAGCACGATCATGCCCGCTTCGTGCAGGATCCGCGTGACTTCCTCGGGCTGGCCGCATTCGTAATCGTGGTTCCCGAGCACTCCGAGCACCGGGATCGAGCAGGCGCGGATATCCTCGGCGAGGATTTCGGCCTCTGCCGTCTTGCCGAAATTGGTGAGGTCGCCGCACAGCAGCAGGACGTCGGCCTCGGCCGAAATTTCGGTGAACAGCTCGCGATAGGGGGCGACGCTGTCCTCCATTACGTGGAGGTCGCCGATGGCCGCGACCCTGAGCTTGCCGTCAGTGCTCGTCGCCATATTGCTCTTCGAGATTGCCCACGGCGTCGGAGAAGCCCCATTGGTCGACGTCGATCGCATAGTCGCGCGGCGAGAAGATGCGCCCGCGGCAGACTCGCCTTCCGGGCCCCTTGATGTCCTTCTGGTCGTGCAGCCGCTCGAGCAGCTCGTCCATCAGCCAGTGCGGCACGCAATGGCGCTCGCTCGGATAGACGAAGCGGAAGTTCAGAAGCGCGATCAGCAGCACTTCCCAATAGAGCTCCATGTGGCTCAGCAGCCGCTTCCAATCGATCGACTCATGGCATTTGAGGATCATGTGCGCGACGTCGGCCATGTCGTAGCGGTGATGGTCCTGGACGAAGATCTTCGACCACACGAACTGGGTCGGGGGGACGAGCCGCACCGTGGCGCCGAACAGCTCCGTCTCGGGCGCGTTGAGGAACCATTCGTCGGTGACGTGGGTGGTGACCGTCGGCATGTTGGTGATGATGTCGACGAACAGCTCGCCGCGGGTGATCCGGTAGAGCCAGCGCTCGTCGACGATCTCGACGTCGAAACCCTCGCCCTTGAAGAAATGCAGGATCTTGAGCGCGTCGCCGGCCTTGGCGAAGACATCAACGTCCTTGGTCGGCCGGTCAATGCCGGTGTAGCTGGCGAGCGCGTAGGTGCCGGAGACGAGGAACGGGAACTGCGACTTCGCCATCAGCTGCAGGACTTCGGAATAGAAGGCCTCGGCCGCGGGCGGCGGCTGCAGCAGCGGTCCCTTGGGCTTGGGCCTGGTGGTGGTCGCCTGGTCCATCCGCCGCCTCAACACGAGGCGGGACGCGCCGGTTCCGTTCAGCCGCTCGGCGCCTGGGCAAGGACGGCGCACAAAAGGAAAGCGGCGGCGCCCCCAAGGGCACCGCCGCTCCCATGCTCTGCAGCTTTACAAGAAAGCTTAGAGCTTGTTCGAGACGTTGTTGAACGTCGTGCCGAGCTTCGTGCCGACGCTCTGCATCGCGGCAATGGCGGCAACGGCGATCAGGGCGGCGATCAGGCCGTACTCGATGGCGGTCGCACCCTTGCTGTTCTTGATCAGGTTGAGAAACTTGCTCATGGTCTTGCTCCTGGTCCACATTTCCAGCGCGAGGGCCGGACAGGAGCGGGTGTTAATGGCTGCGCCCTGCCAAACTCTTATGAGACATGGTTAACGAGGTGTTGCCTGTCATTTTCCGGCGGGGCGCCGCGACTGCCGGTAAAGCTCGACGACGCGCTCCACGGGAAGCGCATCGACATGGCCTCCGGCGCCGTCCATCGCGGTCGCGGCGAACAGCGAATCGATCGCCGCTTCCTCGGTCGCCTCGACGGCCGCTTCGAACAGCGGAGTCATCGCCTCGTTGGGAAGATCGACGACCGGGCTCGGCTTGGCTCGCCGCTCGGGCGTACGCCGAACGTCCGCCTTCGTTGAAAATGCGATCGCATAATCGCCCGATCCGTTGGTCATCGGCGAGCCGGTGCGAGCGATGCCGAGGAATGCGCGGCGGGCGAGCCGCTCGAGGTTGCGGTCGGAGAGCGGCGCGTCGGTCGCGATCACCACGATCACCGACCCGTCGCCCGAACCTTTCGACAGCTCGTCCTTGAGCAGATATTTGCCCAGCGCCTGTCCGACGGGAACGCCCGCGACGGTGAGCACGCCCCCGTAATTGGACTGCACCAGCACGCCCACCGTCCAGCCGCCGAGCGAGGCCGGAAGGCGCCGCGAGCTCGTCCCGATCCCGCCTTTCCAGCCGAAGGCGACAGTCCCGGTGCCGGCGCCGACCGCGCCTTCCGCGACAGGTCCTTCGCGCGCCGCCTCGATCGCCGCGATGGCGTGGGCGGCGGTCACGTGGCGCCCGCGAATGTCGTTGAGGAACCCGTCGTTGGTCTCGCCGACCACCGCGTTGACGGACCGCACCTCAGCGTTGCCCGGCTGGCGCAAGGTCCACTCGATGATCCCCGCCGCGGCCTCGGGGACGTTCAGCGTATTGGTGAGCAGGATCGGAGTCTCGATCTCGCCCAGCTCGTCGACCTGGGTCGAGCCCATGAACTTGCCGTAGGCATTGCCGACGGCGAAGCCGGCCGGGACCTTGTCCTGGTAGAGGTTGCCGCCGTGCGGAAGGATCGCGGTGACGCCGGTGCGCACATTGGTGCCCTCGATCAGCGTGACGTGCCCGACGCGCACGCCCGCGACGTCGGTGATGGCGTTGAGCGGCCCGGGCGCAAGAATTCCGAACGCGATACCCGCTTGGCGAGGGCCGGGTTTTGACTCGGCGGCTTGGGCTGGGATGGTCATCAGGAGCAGGGCCACGAAGAGAGTGCGAAGGTGCATCTCAACACCTTGCGCCGAGTCATTGAGAGTGCAAGGTTCCGCCGGCCTGGTCCGCCGAGTCTCGCGGCCGCGGGCGCGTACAGCTTCTGGGGGAAAGGCTGTGCAACATGGGTGGGGCGAAGCCGCGCGCGAGTAGCGCGCCATGATCTTCAATTCGCTGACTTTCGTCGTCTTCTACGCGCTCGTCCTTGCGCTGCACTATTCGCGCTACTTCTCGTGGCATCAGAAGAAGATCAACCTCCTGGTCGCCTCTTACCTGTTTTACGCTGCGTGGAACCCGCCGTTCGTCATCCTGCTATGGATTTCGACGGTGGTCGACTGGGGGGCCGCGCAGTGGATGGTTCGCTCCGAGAAACAGGCCACGCGGCGTGCGTGGATGATCATTTCCGTGGTCGTGAACCTCGGGATGCTCGGCTATTTCAAATATGGCGAATTCCTGCTGCAGAACTTCGTCGCATTCGCGGCCTCGCTAGGCGTCGCCTACCAACCGCCGGAATGGAACATCGTCCTCCCGGTCGGGATCAGCTTCTATACGTTCGCGACGCTGTCCTACACGCTCGACGTCTATTTGCGCCGCGCCAAGCCGGCTAAACATTTCCTCGACTACGCCTTGTTCGTCACCTTTTTCCCCCACCTCGTGGCTGGGCCGATCATGCGCCCGACCGAACTGGTACCGCAGTTCTCGGAGGCGCGACGGGCGACGGCGCACCAGCTCTACTTCGGCTTTGCGCTGATCATTCTCGGTCTGTTTCAGAAAGTGGTTCTCGCCGACGGCTTTCTCGCCCCCGTGGTCGAGAAGGTTTACGACGCGCGCGAAGGCGTCCCCACCATGCTCGACGCTTGGGTCGCGACGCTCGCCTTCAGCGGACAGATTTTCTGCGACTTCGCAGGCTATTCGACGACGGCGATCGGCGTCGCGATGGGCCTCGGCTTCGCCATGCCCGATAATTTCCGCTTCCCCTATGCCGCGGTCGGCTTTTCCGACTTCTGGCGTCGGTGGCACATCACGCTTTCGAGCTGGCTGCGGGACTATTTGTACATT
>DASUXP010000040.1:0-12346 GCA_036377835.1 Sphingomicrobium sp.
GGACGCACCGAAGTCTTGACCGTCGCGGGCTGCGGCCTCGCGGGCGGCTTCGCGCCCGAGGTTCTCGCGGATCGCCACGTACTCCATTTCCGGAGTGACGATGCCTCTCCGGGCATAGTGCATCTGGGTGACGTTGGCGCCGGGCCGGGCGCGTAGCACGCGCTTGCGCACGTTGGGGAAGGGCTGGACGCCGCCCGAGCGATCCGGGCCGAGCTGACCGTTGTCCTCGGGCCGGACCTCGCGCTGGGCAACCTCCTCGACGTCGCCGCGGCCGCGGATCCAGTCCGCGCGGAGCTCGGGCAGTCCGGCCATGATGTCGATGCGTCGCGCTGGGTTGGTGTAGGGGCCGCTGGTATCGTAAAGGATGACCGGCGGCTCGCCGGACGACGGCTCCAGGTCGACGGCGCGCATCGCCACCTGGCGATCGCCGACATACATCTTGCGCGAGCCGCGGATCGGCCCGGTGGTGACGTTCAGTTCGGTTCTGGCTGGGGCGTCGCCCATCTCTAGACTCCTCTTCCTCCGCCGGTGTCAGCCGGATCAGGTTCGATGGGTCGTCCGCTGAGGGAACCCACAAAAGCACTACTTTTGCGGGAACCCGGGCGGACCTCTCAAGCGGCGGTCACCGCTCCCCCAGGGAAGAATCGTCCTTAGGACCGCCGCCTGGCGCGCGCCAGTGCCGACTTATCGGATGAGGCCGGCCGCCTTCATCTCGGCGATGCTGACGATGCCGTCCTTGTCGCTGTCCATGCGATCGAAATTGGCGAGCTTGCCGGCGCGATATTCGACCAGCGTCACCTGACCGTCGTGATTGCCGTCGGTCTGGGCAAGCACCGGGCCGGCGTTGGGCGGTTGCGACGGAAGCCTCAGCGCGGCGAACTCGGCGGGGCTGAGCTGGCCGTTCTTGTCGGCATCGAGGCCCTGGAACAGGGCGACGAGCCGCTGCTGGTTGGCGAGGACCGAGACCGCGCGCTGGAAATCCTCGATCTCCTTCTTGGTCACGATCCCGTTCTTGTCGGCGTCGATCTTCCTGAATTCCGCGTCCATCACCTCGATGAACTGGGTGCGCGGAATGGGCACCGCTCCGGCCTGGGCGGGGGCGGCCGGCGCGGATGGCGGCGGCGCTGCGGCCGGCTTCGTGCCGGTCTGGCCGACGGCAGCGCCGGCCGAACTCAGCAGACACGCGGAAGCGATCACAATATGGAACCTGTTCACCTTGCCCTCCCCGAGAGTCGCCCCGACGACTACCAGACTGTTGCTCGACCGCCAGCCCTTTCGTGAAGCTGAACGGTCAGGCCTGGTCCCACTTGTCCAGCGCCTCGCCGAGCGCGTCCTTCAGCGGGCCGAGCCAGGGCTCGTAATTGCGCCACTGGTCGATGCCTTCGCGGCGGATGCCCTTGCGGACCTGCTCCGCGCTCGGGGTTCCGATGGCGCGCCCGCTCTTGTGAAACTCGAGGCATGCGGGGTCGAATGGAACGCCGATGAAATCGAGCAGGCGGCGGGCCTCGCCTTCGGGATCGTCGATCAGCCGCTCGTTGATCACCCGGTGGACCGCGCCGGGCTGGACGGCGTCCACGTGACTCATGAAGCGCCAATAGTCGCGATAGAAAGCGCCGATGGTTTCGAGGCTGTAGGAAAAATAAATCCCGGAGCCATAGTTCTGCCTGAAGTTGGAAAAGCCGCAGGCGAGCGGGTGCCGCCGCGCGTCGACGATCCGCGCGTTGGGCAAGGCGAGGCGGATGAGGCCGGCGTACATCCAGTTGGCGGGAAGCTTGTCGACGAACCACGGCCGGCCGGCCGTACGGAACGCGGCGGCGCGGTCCAGATATTCCTCGCCGATCGCGGCGAAATCGGACGCATCGAAGCCCTGCAATTCCGCGAATGGCCCGCTCGTGGACGTGATTCGGGTTCGCGCGATTCGCTCCCACAGCTGGTGCATCACGGTGATCTCGGTCGTGCTTTCGATCATCGGGTGGCTGCCGAGGATCTGTTCGACCAGGGTCGAGCCGGAGCGATGGAGGCCAAGGACGAAGATGGGGCCCGTTTGCAGACAGCCGGCGCCCTCGTGCCGGTCGAACAGCTCGGGCGTGTAGGTCGCGATGGCCCGGTCGACATAGCCGGTGATGCGCGTCCACTCGGGCCGGATGCTCTTGCGGCGAAGCGCATTGGCCGCGTCATAATGCTGGAAGGACTTCGCGAACTGCCGCCGGTCCTCGAAGGCCTGGCCGAGGGCGAAGTGGAAGTGGAGCGCATCCACGTCGCTGAGCCTGCCGCGCAGCGCCTTGCGCATCGCGGCGACGTGCTTGTCGGTGAACGGGAACGACTTGAAATTGGCCAGCGTCCACCAGCCTTCGCCGAAGTTGGGGTTGATCTCGATCGATCGCCGAAGGGCCGCCACCGCCTCCTCGGTGCGGCCGACGGTCTTCAACGTGTCGCCGAGCCGCTTCCACAGGGCATAGTCGCCGGGATTGCCGCCCGCGAGCCGCTCGTAAATGGCGATCTGGCGCGCGTGGTCGCCGAGATGGCCGTGCATCCCGGCTTCGATCATGCGGATGTCGAAGCTGTCCCGGAAGGGTTGCGGAAGGGCTTCGATCTCGGCGAGCACCGGCTCGGCGCCGACGTACATCTGCAGGTGGTTGATCAACGCCATCTGCCGTTCGGGCGTGGGCTCCGCCACCGCGGCACGGCGCAGCAGGATGGTGGCCTCCTCGACCCGGCCTTCGTCGAGGACGATCTCGGCAAGCTTGGCGATTGCGGCGCCATCCTGGGGCTGCTCGACCAGGTGCCGGCGCAGCGACCATTCCGCATCGCCGCGGTTTCCCGCCCTGAGCGCGGCCGTCGCCTGCTCGACGGCGAGCCGCGACTTCATTGCCGAGTTCGGCGAGGGCGATTGCGCGCCGGAAAGCACCGGCGCATCTAGCGGAGTTCAGGACCCGCCGACAAGCCGCCGAAATCGCGAGGAAAAATGGTTTCGGGCAAAGGCGGCGAAACGGCCGCCAACCGTGGCATCCGTGCCACCTTCCGCCGTAAAGCCTGCCCGAACAGCCGCTGTGCTGTCCCGTAAACCTTTGATTTCGAACAGGATTAATTTTCCTTCATAATATGAGTTTGCGTGCCTTGGCGGCCATGCTACGCATTCGGCACGGTGGACTCGTTCCCTGTTCGGGCAGGGGTGCCTGTCGCGCTCGCAAGGCGCGGCTCGAACCTCGGGGACGGAGCCGCCGCCAACCAGGTCCTGGATTGGCAACAAGGGGACTTTTCGATGTATCACATGAAGCTACTAGTAGCCGGGTCGGCGGTTGCGCTGGGCACGGCGCTTGCGCTGACGCCGACGGCGGCATCGGCGCAAGGCGCGACCTGCGCCACCTTCGCGGCCGGCCTCATCGCCAACCCGGCGCAGGGGAACACCGGCGCGATCAACACCAACACGGCCTGCGGCAATCTTGCCACGACGGTGGGCTCCACGCAGAACTCGACGGCGGTCGGCTTCAACGCGTTCGCCACCGCCGACAACCAGACGTCGGTGGGCGCGTTCGCGGGCCCGAACGGACCTGGCGTCGGGGCCGGCTCGACCAACATCGGCTACCAGGCCGGGTTTGTCGGCGGCGCTGCCAATGCGGGCGACAATAGCGTGGCGATCGGCAACGCTGCCTCGGGCACAGCCACCGGCGCGATTGCGGTCGGCGCGGGGGCTATCTCCAACTTCGCCAACGCCATCGTGATCGGCGGCAACGGCACCAGCACCGTCGGCTCCACCGGCGCTATCGCCATCGGCAACAACGCCGACGCCGGGACCAACCAGGCGGTTGCCATCGGCCAGTCGGCTAACGGCACCGGAAGCTTCGGCGTCGCCGTCGGCACGCAGTCGAATGCGACCGCGCTCGCCACGACGGCGGTCGGCGCCGGTGCGGACGCCACGGCGAACTTTGCCAGCGCGTTCGGCGAGAATGCTTCGGCAAATTCGGTCAACTCGACGGTGATCGGCAATAATTCGAGCACCGCGCTCGGGGCCGATGGTGCGACGGCGGTCGGCAGCGGCACCGTCGTCACCGCCGCCGGGCTCAGCGCCACGGCGATCGGCAGCGGGGCATTTGCCAGCGCGGCGAGCACGTCGATCCTCGGCGCCAATGCCACCGCAACGGCCGCCGGTGCGACCGCCATCGGCTTCAGCGCCGATGCCACGGCCACGGGTGCCACCGCGATCGGCCAGAACGCCCAGGCGACCGCCGTCAACAGCACGGCGATCGGCAACGGCGCCTCGACCGGTGCGTTCACCAACTGCGTCGCGCTCGGCAACGGCACGACCTGCACGGCGAACAACCAGGTGAATACCGGCACGCGCGTCATCACCAACGCCGCCAACGCGACGCTCAGCGCCACGTCGACGGACCTGGTGACGGGGCAGCAGCTGTTCGCCGCCAACCAGAACATCACTGCCTTGCAGGGCGATGTCGACTTCCTGTTCGACGAGATCGACCGGCTCGATGACCGCATCGACCGGGTCGATCGCCGGGCGGCCGCCGGAACGGCTGTCGCCATCGCGCTGAGCGGCGGTGCCTATCTTCCGAACAAGCGCTTCAACCTCACCGGCAACATCGGCGTCTATCGCAAGGCCTGGGCCGGTGCGCTCAGCCTCGAAGCGCTGATCAGTGACGGCATCGGCTTCAACGCCGGCGTCGGCTACGGCTTCAACCGCGGTGGCAAGCTCGGCGCCCGCGCCGGCTTCACCTTCGGCTGGGGTGGCGCGGCTCCGCCGCCGCCTCCGCCGCCGCCGCCTCCGCCTCCTCCACCGCCTGCGACGCAGACGTGCCCGGATGGATCGGTGGTCGAAGTCACGGCGACCTGTCCGCCTCCGCCTCCGCCTCCGCCGCCTCCGCCGGCCGAGCGCGGCGAGCGTGGCGAATAAGGGATCAGCGAAATTTTCGGATCAATCGAGATAACAAGGGGTAGATGAAATGACCAACATGAAGCTTCTCATCGCAGGCTCGGCGGTAGCGCTGGGCACGGCGCTGGTGCTGACGCCAACCGCGGCCTCCGCGCAAGGCGCGACCTGCGCCACCTTCACCGCCGGCAACATCGGCAACCCGGCGCAGGGGAACACCGGCGCGATCAACACCAACACGGCCTGCGGCAATCTTGCCACGACGGTGGGCTCCACGCAGAACTCGACGGCGGTCGGCTTCAACGCGTTCGCCACCGCCGACAACCAGACGTCGGTTGGCGCGTTCGCGGGCCCGAACGGACCGGGCGTCGGGGCCGGCTCGACCAATATCGGCTACCAGGCCGGGTTTGTCGGCGGCACGGCGAATGCCGGCGACAACAGCGTCGCGGTCGGCAACAGCGCCTCGGGCACGGCCACGGGCGCGATCGCGATCGGCGCGAGCACGCTCTCGAACTTCGCCAACGCCATCGTGATCGGCGGCAACGGCACCAGCACCGTCGGCTCTACCGGTGCCATCGCCATCGGCAACAACGCCGACGCCGGCCTCAACCAGGCGGTGGCTATCGGCCAGGCGGCCAACGGTAGCGGTGCTTTCGCCGTTGCCATTGGCACGCAGACCAACGCCACCGGCGCGCAAGCGACGGCGGTCGGCGCGGGTGCGGACGCCACCGCGGCCTTCACCAGTGCGTTCGGCGAGAATGCTTCGGCCAACTCGCTCAACTCGACGGTGATCGGCAACAACTCGAGCACGGCGCTCGGGGCCGACAATGCGACGGTCGTCGGCGGCGGCTCGGTGGTCACGGCCGCCGGCGTCAATGCAACGGTGATCGGCAGCGGATCGACGGCCAGTGCGGCGAATACCTCCGTGCTCGGCGCCGGCGCCACCGCGACGGCTGCCGGTGCGACCGCCGTTGGCTTCAGCGCCGACGCGACCGCCGCGGGTGCGACGGCCATCGGCCAGAACGCCCAGGCGCTCGCCACCAACAGCACGGCGATCGGCAACGGCGCCTCGACCGGTGCATTCACCAACTGCGTCGCGCTCGGCAACGGCACGACCTGCACGGCCAACAATCAGACCAACGTCGGCGGCCGGGTGGTCACCAACGCGGCCAACGCGGCGCTCACCGCCACGTCGACCGACCTGGTCACGGGCCAGCAGCTGTTCGCGGCGAACCAGAACATCACCGCGCTTCAGGACGACGTCGACTTCCTGTTCGACGAGGTCGACCGGCTCGACAACCGCATCCATCGTGTCGATCGTCGGGCTGCCGGCGGGACCGCGGTCGCCATCGCCATGGGCGGCGGCACCTTCCTGCCGAACAAGACCTTCAACATCACCGGCAACGTCGGCGTGTATCGCAGCGCGGTGGCCGGCGCGATCCAGATCGGCGCGCTGATCAGCGACAATGCGGCGTTCAACGCCGGTGTCGGCAGCGGCTTCAACCACAACGGCAAGCTCGGCGGCCGCGCCGGCTTCACGTTCGGCTGGTAAAACCTCGACGCCGGGCTGCCTGACGGCGGCCCGGCCAAGAGGCGGAAGCCTGGATTAAAGGGGAGGGGCGGCGCTTCGGCGCCGCCCTTTTTCTATGCGCCGGCTGCGCGAGCCGTCGCGGACTTGTTGTCTAGCGCTGGTTCGCCGCCGGCCTCGGCCCCGCGCGCTTCATCGCTGCGGCCATTTCCGCCTGCGAGATGGTGCCGTCCTTGTTGGCGTCGACGCGGTCGAACTGCGCCAGGGTCTGGGCGCCGAACTCGGCCTCGCTGACCTTGCCGTCCTTGTTGGCGTCGAGCTCCTTCAGCCGCGCTGCGGCGACGCCCGGGCGCGGCGTGACGGTGATCCCCGCCTGATATTCGGCGAGCGTCAGCTGGCCGTTCTTGTCGGTGTCGAGCTTCTCGAACTCTTCCTGCCGCCGCTTGTGCAGGGCCGCGCTCGCCTCGGTCACGCGCTCGGTCACCGCGGCCTCGATCTCGGACTGGTTCAGCGACCCGTCGTGGTTGGTGTCGAGTCCCTTGAACTCGGCGCCGATCTTTTGATTGACCTGGACCCGGCTGAGCATCTTGGGCGGGGTGGTGGCGGCCGGCGCGGCGGCAGCCTGGGCCGCGCCCGCGGGCGAAGCGATCGCGATCCACGCGGTGCCGACGGTCAATGCAAGCATCGTCCGGTTGAGCATGACGGCAATTCTCCTGTTCCTTGGCCCGGTAGAGGCGGGCATCCATAGCATGGCTCTTTTAGCCCGGAAGATTGCTCCAGCGTGAATTCCGCCCCGCGCCCTTGCTCCGGGCGGCGGATTGCCTAACGCTTCGCCGCATGCGGCGGCTCACCCATCTCGAACGGCTGGAAGCGGAGAGCATCCATATCCTTCGCGAGACGGTCGCCGAGGCGGCCAGGCCGGTGATGCTCTATTCGATCGGCAAGGATTCGTCGGTGATGCTGCACCTGGCGAAGAAGGCTTTCTTCCCCGGCCCGCTCCCTTTCCCGCTGCTCCACGTCGACACGACGTGGAAGTTCCGCGCCATGTATGCCGCCCGCGACAAGGTTGCCGCCGAGCCCGGAATCGAGCTTCTCGTCCACAAGAACCCGGAAGCCGAGCGGCAAGGCATCAACCCCTTCGACCACGGCCCGCTGCATACCGATTTGTGGAAGACGCAAGGGCTGCGCCAGGCGCTCGACAGCCACGGCTTCGACGCGGCTTTCGGCGGCGCCCGTCGCGACGAGGAGAAGAGCCGCGCCAAGGAGCGCATCTTCAGCTTCCGCGACAAGAACCATCGCTGGGACCCGAAGCGGCAGCGGCCCGAGCTATGGGCGCTGTACAACGTCAGGAAGAACAAGAGCGAGAGCATCCGCGTGTTCCCGCTGTCCAACTGGACCGAGCTCGACGTCTGGCAATATATCCTCAGGGAGGAGATCGAGATCGTCCCGCTCTACTTCGCGGCGGAGCGCCCGACGGTGGTTCGCGACGGCATGATCCTGATGGTCGACGATGAGCGCATGCGGCTCGAGCCGGGCGAGACGGTGGTCACGCGCAAGGTGCGGTTCCGGACGCTCGGCTGCTATCCCCTGTCGGGCGCGGTCGAAAGCGACGCGGAGACGGTCGAGGAGATCGTCGCCGAGATGCTCGCCTCGCGCACCTCGGAGCGCGAAGGCCGGGTCATCGACCGCGACGCGGGCGCCTCGAGCATGGAGAAGAAGAAGCAGGAGGGCTATTTTTGAGCGCCCCCGCCGACGTCCGCGCATGGCTCGCGGAGCAGGAGGGCAAGGAACTTCTGCGCTTCATCACCTGCGGCAGCGTGGACGACGGCAAGTCGACCCTGATCGGGCGGCTGCTGTACGAGACGAAGCAGATCTTCGACGACCAGCTCGCCGCGCTCGAGGCCGACAGCAAGCGCCACGGCACGCAGGGCGAGGCGATGGATTTCGCGCTTCTCGTCGACGGTCTTTCGGCGGAGCGCGAGCAGGGCATCACCATCGACGTCGCCTACCGCTTTTTCACGAGCGAGAAGCGCAAATATATCGTGGCGGATACGCCCGGGCACGAGCAATATACGCGCAACATGGTGACCGGAGCGTCGACGGCGGATCTCGCCGTGCTGCTGGTCGATGCGCGCAAGGGCGTGCTGACGCAGACCCGGCGGCACTCCTATCTGGCCCGGCTGATGGGGATTCGCCACTTCGTGCTGGCGGTAACCAAGATGGACCTGATCGATTTCGACAGGGACGTGTTCGACGCGATCGCCGCCGATTATGCCGGCTTCGCGTCGAGCATCGGCATCGCTCAATGGGTTGGAATTCCGCTGTCGGGGCTGACCGGCGACAATGTCGCCGAGCGCAGCGAGCGCATGGCGTGGTACGAGGGCCCGCCGCTGCTCGAGCACCTCGACACTGTCTCGCTCGATTCGGCCGCCGACGCTGCCAAGCCGTTCCGGATGCCGGTGCAATGGGTGAATCGCCCCAGCCAGGACTTCCGCGGATTCGCCGGGCAAGTGGCTTCGGGCGTGATCGGGCCCGGCGCCGAGGTGCGGGTGCTGCCGTCGGGGCGAGTGACCCGCATCGCGCGGGTGGTGACCAGGGACGGCGACCTTGAGGAAGCCGTCGCCGGCCAGTCGGTGACTCTAACCCTCGCCGACGAGGTTGATTGTTCGCGCGGCGACGTGATCGCCGCCGCCGCCGATGCGCCCCAGGCCGCCGACCAGTTCGAGGCGACGATCGTATGGATGGCCGAGGACGAGCTTCTCCCCGGTCGCGGCTATTGGATGAAGATCGGGACCGAGACGGTCACGGCAACGGTCCAGCAGCCCAAATACGAGGTCAACGTCAATACGCTCGAGCATCTCGCCGCGACCACGCTGGGCTTGAACGCGATCGGGGTCGCCGAGATCGCGACTGACCGCGAGATCGTGTTCGAGCCTTATGCCGCGGAGGGCTCGAGTCCCAATCGTGCCCTCGGCGGATTCATCCTCATCGACAAGCTGACCAATGCGACGGTCGCCTGCGGGATGCTGCACTTCGCGCTGCGGCGCTCGCTCAACATCCATCGCCAGCATCTCGACGTCGGCCGCGAAACGCATGCGGCGCTCAAGGGGCAGAAGCCGGCGGTGCTGTGGTTCACCGGTCTTTCGGGAGCGGGCAAGTCGACCATCGCCAATCTCGTCGAGAAGAAGCTCGTCGCCCGCGGGCGGCACACCTATTTGCTCGACGGCGACAATGTCCGCCACGGGCTCAACCGCGACCTCGGCTTCACCGACGCCGACCGCATCGAGAACATCCGCCGAATCGGCGAGGTCGCGCGGCTGATGGCCGATGCGGGGCTGATCGTCCTCACCGCCTTCATCTCGCCGTTCCGGGCCGAGCGGCACATGGTGCGGAGGATGGTGCCGGAGGGCGAGTTCTTCGAAATTTTCGTCGACACGCCGCTCGGCGAGGCCGAGCAGCGCGACACCAAGGGCCTTTACGCCAAGGCGCGTGCCGGGGAGATCAAGAACTTCACCGGCATCGACAGCCCCTATGAGACGCCCGAAGCGCCGGAAATCCGCATCGACACGACGAAGCTCAGCGCCGACGCGGCGGCGGACCTGATCGTCGAGGATCTGCTGAAGCGCCGCTAACGATCGTTAGCGCGCAGAAACAATCACTTGTGATACTTTGCACCGTTCGACTCGGGGAGGGGGGAGACTCAACGGGGAGAACGATGATGGTGCGTAATACTGTTCTGCTTACCGCATCGGCGATGGCCGTAGCGATTGCGTTTCCGACTGCAGCCGACGCGCAGCAGGTGTGCGAGGTCAACGGCACGAGCACGACGTCGGGCACGGCAGCGGGGACGAACAGCCTTGCCTGCGGCGGCTTCGCCAGCGATTCGGCCGGCGACCCCGCTGGAGCCACCGCCGTCGGAATCGGCGCGGTCGCGATCGGGGACGGCGCCACGGCGTTCGGCAGTAACGCCAATGTCGACGGCGATTTCGCCACCGGAGTCGGAGCGCACATCCTTTCCGTCGCGGATGGCGGCACCGCGGTCGGCTATAATTCACAAGCCAACACCAACGGCACGGCCGTGGGCTACAACTCGCGCGCCAGCACCAACTCGACGGCAATGGGGCAAGCGGCCGTCGCGTCCGGCGCGGGCGCGGTCGCATTCGGGCAAAGCACCGACGCAAGCGGCGCCAATGCCGCGGCGATCGGATTCAACACCACCGCGTCGGGCGTCGGGGCAATCGCCATCGGCTCCAACGTGTCGGCGATCTTCGACGGCGCGATCATCATCGGCGACAGCACGACCTCGGTCTTCGGGTTCGGCAATATCGCGATCGGCAGCGGCGCCGACGCGACCAAGGCCGACAGCACCGCGCTCGGCGCGGGCGCGCAGGCGACCGGCCTGCACTCGACCGCGCTCGGCGACACCGCCAGCTCGACCGGCGATTTCTCGGTCAGTGCGGGGTGGCTCTCGATCGCGTCGGGCTCGTCGGCCACGGCGATGGGCGTCGGTGCCCAGGCGACGGGCGACTTCTCGTCCGCCTATGGCGAGAATGCCTTCGCGACCGGTCTGTCATCGACGATGATCGGGTCCAACAGCATTGCCTCGGGCCTCCGCTCGGTCGGCATGGGGATCAACGTGACCGCGAGCGGGGCCAACAGCACGGCGGTGGGATCGGTGAGCCTCGCTTCGGGCGCGTCGAGCACGGCGCTCGGCGCATTCAGCCAGGCGACGGCACTGCAGTCGACATCGGTCGGCATGTTCTCTGGCGCGACCCAGACCAACAGCACGGCGTTGGGCTATGACGCGAAGGCGACGGGCCTGAGCTCGACCTCGCTCGGCGCGTCCTCCGACGCGACGGGGCTTGCCGCAACCGCGATCGGGGTCAACGCGCAGGCGACCAACAGCCTTGCCGCGGCAATCGGCGCCGGCGCCAACGCGACTGGACCCAATTCCACCGCGGCGGGGACCAACGCCGCCGCGACGGCGATGAGCGCGACGGCGATCGGCAATGCGGCTTTCGCCGGCGGTGCGCACGCAACTGCGCTCGGCGCCGACTCGATCGCCAGCGGGTCGGGGTCGACCTCGCTCGGCTGGGACAGCGCGGCGCTCGGCACCGACGGCATCGCGCTCGGGCGCGGAGCCGTGTCCTGGGTCGACGATTCAATCGTCATCGGCAGTGGCGCTTCCGCCACCGGGATCCTTGCGGTCGTCCTTGGCGACGGCGCGAGCGCGACGGCGGCGAACAGCGTCGCCCTGGGCGCGGGCTCGCTCGCCGACCAGGCGAACACCGTGTCGATCGGTGCCGTCGGATCCGAGCGACGCCTCGTCAACCTCGCCGCCGGGGTGAACGCTACCGACGCCGTCAACCTCGCCCAGATGCAGGCCTCGAATGCCGCGCTGCAGGCGTCGATCGACAACGAATCCGCGGCGCGGATCGCGTCAGACACGATCCTCCAGAGCAATATCGATGCGGAGGCGGTGGTCCGCGCTGCTGCCGATCTGGCGCTTCAGGGCAATATCGACGACGAAACTGCCGCACGAATCGGCGGGGATGCCGTGCTTCAGTCGAACATCGACGCCGAAGCAGCCACTCGGGCAGCGGCGGACACGGCCGAGGCCAACACCCGCGCCGCCGCCGACACCACGCTCCAGGCCAACATCAACAACGAAGCGAGCATTCGCTCCGCGGCCGATACGCAGCTGGCCAACCAGATCGCGGCGATCAACACCAACTTCTCCGGCCTCCAAGGGCAGATCGATACGCTCTTCGACCTGAGGAGCCGCGACCGCCGGGACATGAAGCAGGGAGTCGCTGCGGCCATGGCAATGGGCGACGCGCCGATGCCGTCGGAACCGGGGCGCGTCAGCTACCTGTTGACCGGCGCGAGTTTCCGCGGCGAGTTCGCGGGGAGCGCGTCGCTGATGTACCGGCTGA
>DASUXP010000041.1:0-4253 GCA_036377835.1 Sphingomicrobium sp.
TCCTCCCCGAGGGTCTGGTGGTCGAACTTGAGGCTGCGGTAGGGGAGCTTGCCGAAGCGGAAGTCGAAATATTCGTCGATCGGCCCGGTGTAGATGATGTGGTCCGCCTCGACCGCGTCGCGCAGGTCGCGGAAATCGACGCCGGTCCTGACCTCGATCAGCGGATGGCCGAGCATCCTTTCGAACATCGCGGTGTAGCCGTCCTTCGGCATCGCCTGGAACGTGTCGGTGAAATAGCGGTCGTCGGTATTCGTCCGCGTCGGGATCCGGCTCGTCACCTGCTTGTCGAGCTCGCTAGGGTCGAGCCCCCACTGCTTGCGCGTGTAGCCGCGGAAGAAGAGCTCGTAGAGCTCGCGCCCGACGGCGTTGATCACCACGTCCTCGGAGGTCTGGATGTCTTTCACCGGCTCGGCGCGCGAGGCAAGATATTGCGCCGCTTCGTCCTCAGTCTCGAGATCGAGGTCGAAGAGCAGGTTGACGGTGGTGCGGTTGATCGGGATCGGTAGCACCTTGTCGCGGACCACGGCGCGCACGCGATGCTCGTACGGCCGCCAGTCGGTAAACTGCGAGAGGTAATCGACCACCGCTTCGCTGTTGGTGTGGAAGATGTGCGGCCCGTACTTGTGGTAGAGGATGCCGGCCGCGTCCTTTTCGTCATAGGCGTTGCCGCCGACGTGGGAGCGGCGGTCGATCAGCAGCACCCTGGCGCCGTGCTGGCTCGCCAGACGCTCGGCGAGGACGGAGCCGGCAAAGCCGGCCCCGACGATGAGATAGTCGTAGCGGCTGGAGCCGCGCTTCAGCCCGCTCATTCCGCGGCCACGAGCATCGCCGGTGTCGCCGCCGGCGAGCGCGTGCCGAGCAGCTGGCCGATGAGCCCGGCCATCCGCGCCTGCGTCGTGTCCCAGCTTGTGGCGGAAAGCATGAGATCGGCTTCTGCCAGCCACCCGCGCTCGCGGTCGCGCGAAAGCTCGAGCGCTTCCTCGCACGCCGCGACGAAGCTCTCGGCATCCGCCGCGATGCGCACGCCCTCGAGCTTGCCGTAGTGGCGAACTACGTCGCGGATCGGCGTCGAGACCACCGGTTTGCCGCCGGCCAGATATTCGGGGGTCTTGGTGGGCGAGATGAACTGGGTCGATTTGTTCATCGCGAAGGGCATCAGCGCGACGTCCCAGCCGCACAGATAGGCGGGAAGCTGGCCGTAGGTCTTGCCGCCGAGGTAATGGATGTTGTGCCGGTGCGGCAGGTCCTCCTCGGAGATCTTCACGATGGGCCCGACCATCACGAACGACCAGCCGGGCCGCATTTCGGCGATGCGGCCGAGCAACTCGGCGTCGAAGCGCTCGTCGATTACCCCGTAAAAGCCGAGACGCGGCTTGGGCAGGTCCTCCTGGTCCGCGGGATCGAATTGCCGCGCGCGCGCCTTGGCGAAGTGGCAGCGATCGACCGACGAGGGGAAGCAATGGACGTCGTCGTGACGGTCCTTCTTCGCTTCATAGAGGCTGGAGCCGCCGGTGAAGACGAGGTCGGCGCGGTCGATCAGCTCCTGCTCGTAGGAGAGCAGATTTTCGGGCGCGAACTTGAACTTCGAGAGTTCGTCCATCGCGTCATAGACGGTCACGTCCGGCGTGATGTGCCTCGAGAAGGGCAGCATCATCGGCGTATAATACCAGGCGACGAGTGAGCCCTTGCGCGCCGACAAATGCGCGTCGAGGAGACGCTTCAGCGCGGCCTCGCGAGCTTCTTCCGGCATGCCCTGGGGCAGGTGCGGGACGGCGATGAGGACGCCGTTGGCGCCCGCTTCCTCGCGCACGCGCAAATAAGCGGTCTCGACGGCGCCGATCTCGACCGGCTCCTCCCAGAAGACGACGTTCATGTCCCGGGCGAAGCGGCTCATGAGATGTTGCGGGCGTTGGAACACGAAGTCCCACCGCAGGTGCGAAAAGCAAATCAGTGTGGCGGCGCCTGGATCGTTTGCCGAGGGCTCGGCTTCGAACTCAACTGGCACCCCGGCGCGAGTCAGCATTTTCCGTTCTACCTCCGTGTCTTTTTTCCGTTTCAGGATGAACGGGCCGGGAGGGACTGCGGTTCCGCAGCACACATGAAAGTTAAGCGAAAATTGCCATTGCTGCGGCGCAGCATTCGCCAGCCCGCCCGATTGACCCGACGAACGCCGCGTGGAAGGACGCGGGGCGGCTGGAGGACGAGGCTTGGCGACGACCATCGAGGAACTGGAAAAGCGGCGCCTGGCTGCGCGACTCGGCGGCGGCGAGAAGCGTATCGCGGCGCAACATGCGAAGGGCCGGCTGACCGCGCGCGAGCGCCTGTCGGTGCTGCTCGATCCGGGCAGCTTCGAAGAATATGACATGTTCGTCGAGCATAACGCGGCCGACTTCGGAATGGCGGAGCAGGTCATTCCGGGGGACGGCGTGGTCACGGGGTCGGGGACGATCAACGGCCGCCTGGTCTATGTCTTCGCGCAAGACTTCACCGTGTTCGGCGGTAGCTTGAGCGAACGGCACGCGCAGAAGATCTGCAAGATCATGGACATGGCGATGAAGGTCGGCGCGCCGGTGATCGGCCTCAATGACAGCGGCGGCGCGCGCATCCAGGAAGGCGTCGCGTCGCTCGCGGGTTACGCCGAAGTGTTCCAGCGCAACGTGCTCGCCAGCGGGGTCATCCCGCAGATCAGCCTGATCATGGGCCCGTGCGCGGGCGGCGCGGTCTATTCGCCGGCGATGACCGACTTCATCTTCATGGTGAAGGATTCGAGCTACATGTTCGTCACCGGGCCGGACGTGGTGAAGACCGTCACCAACGAGGTGGTGACGCAGGAGGAGCTCGGCGGCGCGGTGACGCATACCACCAAGTCAGGCGTCGCCGACGTTGCGTTCGAGAACGACATCGACGCGCTGCTGGCGACGCGCGAATTCTTCGACTTCCTGCCCTTGAGCAACCGCCACGATCTGCCAGAGCGGCCCTGTGAGGACCCGGTCGACCGGGTCGAGGACAGCCTCGACACCCTGATCCCGCCGAGCGCCAATCAGCCCTACGACATGCACGAGCTGATCCGGAAGGTCGCCGACGAAGGCGACTTCTTCGAGCTGCAGCCGGCGCACGCCGCCAACATCATCACCGGATTCTGCCGGATCGAGGGGCGCACTGTCGGCGTGGTTGCCAACCAGCCGATGGTGCTGGCGGGCGTGCTCGACATCAACTCGTCGAAGAAGGCCGCGCGCTTCGTGCGCTTCTGCGACGCCTTCGACATCCCGATCCTGACTTTCGTCGACGTACCGGGCTTCCTTCCCGGCGTCGGGCAGGAGCATCACGGCATCATCAAGCACGGAGCGAAATTGCTGTTCGCTTTCGCCGAAGCGACAGTGCCCAAGATCACCGTGATCACGCGCAAGGCCTATGGCGGGGCTTACGACGTCATGGCGTCGAAGCACCTCCGCGGCGACTTGAACTACGCCTGGCCGACCGCCGAGATCGCGGTGATGGGGGCGAAAGGCGCGGTCGAGATCATCTTCAGGAAGGACGCGGGCAACGCGGAAGAAATCGCGGCACGGACGCGCGAATATGAAGAGCGCTTCGCCAACCCCTTCGTCGCCGCGAGCAAAGGCTTCATCGACGAGGTGATCATGCCGCATTCGACCCGCAGGCGCGTGGCGATGGGGTTACGCAAGCTCAGGAACAAGCAGCTCGAGAATCCGTGGAAGAAGCACGACAACATCCCGCTTTGACGGTGGAGCAGCGGCTTTTTGCGGCCGTGTATCACGCCGGATCGCTGGCCCTCGTCGTCAGCATCTGCCTGCAGATCTTCCGCCGGATCGACGCGCTGTTTCCGACGATACTGGTGGTGGCCTTCAGCAGGATTTGCCTGGCCGCATGGCAGCTCGCAAACCCCGGCTGTTCGACGACTGAGCGCAGCAAGTCGGGGCTGGTCGGGACGATCGGTATCTGGGTCGGGACGGTCGCCATCCTGATCTGGGCGCGCAACTATGGAGCTGGGACATGAGCACCTACACCGCCACGATCCGCTGGAGCCGGGACCCCACGACCGACTTCGCCAAGGGTCAGTACAGCCGCGCGCATGAGTGGAGCTTCGACGGCGGCGCGGTGGTTCCGGCGAGCCCGAGCCCGCATGTGGTGCCGGCGCCCTGGTCGGACCAGGCGGGAGTCGATCCGGAGGAGGCGTTCGTCGCGTCGCTGGCGTCGTGCCACATGCTGTTCTTTGTCGACTTCGCGCGGCGCGC
>DASUXP010000042.1:0-2550 GCA_036377835.1 Sphingomicrobium sp.
GCGCCGCCGGGCTCGCGGACGGCCTCGGCCTGCTCGCGGCATTCGATGTCGTCCGGGCAGCCCTCCGGTGCCATCTGCCGGCTCTTCCAACCGCCCTGGAGATAGAGGATCGCGGCCATGACGCTGGTCGCGACCATGCCCGCGGGGAAGCTCAGCCACAGCGCGTCGAGCCCGAGCCATTCGCGCGTGCCCAAGGCGAAGCCGAGCCGCACCGGGTACATGGAGATGAACAGGATGATCAGCGGCCACACCACCTCGCCGTTCGCCCGCACCGTGCCGAACAGCACGAGGCTGATCCCGAAGAAGAGGAACCCCCAGGTCGCGACCAGCTGGATGTGTCGGGCGATGGGCATGGCCGCGCTGTCCTGGCCGAGGAACAGGCCGAGCGCGGCCCTGTCGGCGATGGTGAGGAGGATGATGAGCGTGCCGGTCATGGCGAAGTTGAACAACACGCCGGTGCGCGTGATCTTCGACACCCGGTCCCAATTGCCGGCGCCGATGTTCTGCGCGGCCATGGCGCTGACGGCGGCACCCAGGGCCATCGCCGGCATCTGCACATAGGTCCACAGCTGCTGGGTGACGCCATAAGCGGCGGTGACATGGACGCCGTAGCGGTTGACCAGGCTCAGCATGGCCAGCGCCGACGAGCTGATGACGATCATCTGCAGCCCCATGGGGAAGCCCTTGGCGAGGATCACCTTCAGCAGCCCCGGATCCGGCCTGAGCCAGCCGAGCTCGCGCCCGCGCAGTCGCAGCGGCAGGTCGCGCGCGTAGATGTAGGCGATCATGCCCGTAACGCTGATGTAGGCGGCGATGGTGGTCGCCAGCGCCGAGCCGTGGATGCCGAGGCGCGGAGCCGGCCCCAGCCCGAGGATGAAGACCGGGTTGAGGCCGATGTCGAGCAGCACGTCGAGCAGCATGAACCACAAGGGCGTCATCGAATCGCCGCTGCCGCGCAGCGCCATCATCAGCATGGTCAGCATCAGCGTCGGCGGCATGCCGACGAAGATCACGCGGAGATAGGCGAGCGCCAGCGGCATAGCGTCGCCGGGGGTGGCAAGCACGCGCAAGAGCTGCGGCGCGAGGAACCAGCCGGCGATCGACATGACGACCACCAGCGCCCCGAAGGTGCCGAAGGCGGTGCCCATGACCCGGCGCGCGCCTGCGATGTCGCGGCGGCCGAACGCCTGGCCGATTAGGATCGTCGCCGCCATCCCGAAGCCGAATACAAAGGCGAGCAGGAGGAACATGACGAGGTTGCCGTTGGTCGTCGCGGCGAGCGCATCCTCCCCGAGGAAGCGGCCGACCCAGATGGCGTTGACCGAGCCGTTCATCGACTGGAGGACCGAGGAGCCGAGCGTCGGCAGGGCGAAGGCGAGCAGGGTCGGGCCGATCGGCCCCACCGTCAGGTCGCGGCGGCCTTCGCCCCTGGTCGGTCCTGCGTCGGCCACTTTCAGAGCTCTCGCGGCGTCATGGCGAGCGAAGCGAAGCAATCCACGGCAGGTTCCGAAGCTCCGACAGCTTCGTCGCTATCGCTTCTCGCAATGGCGGCGACAGCTACCCCAGCCGCTCAAGCGCAGCGCGGAGCCGTTCGGCCTCAGCCGCCTTCGCCTCATGGTCGGCGCGCGCCTTCTCGACCGCCTCGGGCTTGGCGCGCTCGGTGAAGTTCGGGTTGGCGAGGCGCTGGGCGAGGCTGTCCCGCTCCTTTTCCGCGGCGGCGGCTACTTTATCGAGGCGCGTCTTCTCGGAGTCCACGTCGATCACGCTTTCCAGGGGCAGTATGTATGTAACCTCATCCACAACTAGCTGAGCCGCTCCTTTTCCACGGACCAAATCTAGACTCTCGAAAGAGCCTACGTTCACCCCGCCAACATGCGCCCCGATTCCCATTATCGGCACTCTCATGCTCGAGATTCTACCCAACCGCTGAAGCGCAGAAGCGTGACGATCGAGGCGTCCACCAAGAGCTTCGTCAGTCGTTTCGATTAACAACTCGAGTTTCGCTCCCGCTGGCACATTGAGCTCAGTTCGCGTCGAACGAATCTCGCTGATTAGCCGCACCAACCACTCGAGCTCCGCCTTCGCTTGCCGATCGACCAACGCTTGCGGCTCCGGCCATTTGGCGACGATCAGCTCGTAAGGCCGCTCACCCATCGCGTGCCACAGCTCTTCGGTGATGAACGGCATCAGCGGGTGCAGCATCACGAGGATCTGGTCGAACGCCCAGGCGGCGACGCGGCGGGTTTCTTCACTCCCCTCCCCTTCAGGGGAGGGGTTGGGGGCGGGGGGATCGGACGAGGTACTGCCCCGCCCCTTCGCGGCTTCGCCGCTCTTCCCCTCCCCTGAAGGGGAGGGGAGAAAGCCCTTCACCAGCTCGACGTACCAGTCGCAGAAGGTGCCCCAAACGAACTGGTAGATGGCGTCGGCCATGTCGTCGAAGCGCAGCTCGTCGAAAGCGCGGTCGAGCTTGGCGAGGGTCTCGACCACCTCGCCGATGATCCAGCGGTTGACCGGCAGCTCGGCGGCCGGCGCCGCGATGCTGTCGCTCGC
>DASUXP010000043.1:0-5029 GCA_036377835.1 Sphingomicrobium sp.
GCCTATGTCAGCTGCAACCCGGCGACCTTCGCGCGCGACGCGGCGCTACTCGCCGGCGGGGGCTACAGCCTCGAATGGGTGCGGCCGGTGGGACAGTTCCGCTGGTCGACCCACGTCGAGCTGGCAGCCGCGTTCAGCCGATGATCCCGCAATCGTGGAGGATGCGGAAACCGGCGTGAACCGTCAGGCCGATCAGGCAGAATGACGCCAGCGCGAACACCGCCAGCCGGAAGCGGACGACGTTCACCGTGCACTGGATCAGGCTGTGGAGGATGCGGAGGCCGACATAACCCCAAGCGAGCCAGTAGTTGATGCCGCCGCCGAAATTCATCATCGCGAGCGCGAGCGCGACCGCATAAAAGATCGTCGGCTGCTCCATTAGATGATTGTAATTGTGGGATTTCCACTGCGCGTTTGGCGCCGCTCGTCCTTCCAGGTCGACGCCTCGCGCGCCGTCGGGGATCTTCCTCGGCGTGATTCCGAGCCGCCGGAATTCGCGGAAGCGGCTGACCAGCATCCAGAACATGACGATCAGCGTCCACGCGACCAGCGCCACCACCGGTGCAAGAATTGGGCTGTAATGCATGAGAACTTCCCCCGAGCTTATGGTGCAGGAGGGTGCGTCAGTTCGTTTTGGTTAGCAATTGAATCTCGTTCATTGGCGTGGTTGGTTCGTAGCTCACCGAGGCGAGGGGGGTCATGGCTGAGGGAACACGAGCGCCGCTGTCGAAAAAGCAGATCGCCGCCGTCGCCGCTGGCAACGCCTTGGATTTCTACGATTTCGTCACCTACAGCTTCTTCGCTGTCCAGATCGGGCGGACTCTGTTCCCAGGCGACGCGTCGCAGTCACTGATCCTCTCGCTCGCGGCGTTCGGTGTTGGCTTCGCCGGAAGGCCGCTCGGCGGCCTGATCATCGGCCGGATGGCCGACCGCCGCGGCCGTAAGCCGGCGATGATCCTGTCTTTCACGCTGATGGGCATCGGCATCATCGGCCTGGCGCTCACTCCATCGTATCAGTCGATCGGAATCGCGGCCTCGGTTCTGGCCGTTGCCTTCCGGTTGCTGCAGGGGTTCGCGCTCGGCGGCGAAGTCGGCCCCAATGCCGCATTTTTGCTCGAGGCGGCGCCACCGCACCGCCGCGGCTTCTATCTCTCGATCCACCTCGCGACCGCTGACGTCTCGGTGCTTGCTGCTGGTTCCGTCGGGCTGGCACTGTCGTCATGGCTGAGCCCGGCGCAACTCGACACCTGGGGCTGGCGCGCGGCATTCCTGATCGGAGCCTCCATCATTCCGTTCGGGCTCGCCCTTCGACGGACCCTCGAGGAAACGCTCCCGGCCGAGGCGAAGATGCCGGCGCCGCCAGGCAGCCTGAAACCTCTGCTGATCACCGCGGCCGCCGGCATGCTGATCCTCGGCGCGGGCACGATCAGCAATTACACGCTCGATTATTTCACGACTTACGCCCAGGACACGCTCCATATGGCCGTTCAGGCGGCCTTCGGGGCAACGGTCGTATTGGGCGTCGTCGGAGCCGTCAGCGACCTCGCCACGGGCTGGCTCGTCGACCGTTTTGGAGCAAAGCGTGTGCTGCTCGGTCCATGGATCGCGTTAATCCTCTTTGCCGTTCCGACTTTCTACCTGCTCGACGCGCTTCGGACCCCCACTGCTCTCTTCGGAGCTACCGCGCTACTTACCTTGCTCCACATTTTCGGGTCGTCCGCCGCTGTGCTGCTGTTCATGCTGGCAATTCCGGCGCGGGTCCGGGCCGGCGCTCTCAGCTTAATCTATGCGCTGGCGATCGCGATTTTCGGCGGAAGCGCGCAGTTGGTCGAGAAGCTGCTGATCCGCTGGACCGGCAGCCCAATCGCGCCCGGCTGGTACATGACCGCGGCGGTGGTCGCCGGACTCATCGGAGCGCTGATGCTCCGTGAACCCGAGCGGCCAGCGCGCCCCTAGTCGAACAGCTTCGCGAAGCGGCGCTTCTCGCGGTTGCGCCAGGCCCCGCGGTGCCACGCATCGGAGGCGAGCAGCGGGAGGACGCTGGTCGCCTCGGCGAACACCATCTGCTCCATCGCGGTCGAGACCTTGCCCCAGCTTGCCGCTTCCTGGAGCGTCGAGGAGGAGCAGGCGCCGTCGCGCACGTCGGCGACGGTGATCTGCACCGCATATTTGTGCACCTCGACGTCGTCGTGGCCGAGGATTTCCGCACACACCACCGTGTCCTGGGTGAAGTTCTTGGGGACGCCGCCCCCGATCATCAGCAGGCCGGTGGTGCCGGCCTTGATCTTGATGTCGGTCAGCTCGCGGAAGTCGGCGATCGAGTCCATCGTCATGTAGTGGCCGCCGCGCTTCATCGCGTCGACCTGGTGCTTGACGAGGCCGAAGCCGGCCGAGCTGTCGGTGAAGGCCGGGCAGAAGATCGGCACGTCATGCTCATAGGCGAGCTGGACGAGGCTTCCGGGCTTCTTGGCATTGCCTTCGCTCAGCCACTTGCCCATCTCGCGGATAAAGGCGCGGCTCGAATAGGGGCGCGGCTCCAGGCCGTCGGCGATCTTGCCGATGGTGTAGTCGCAGTCCTGCAGCTGCTCCTCGTCGATATAGGTGTCGTAGATGCGGTCGATGTAGAGCGAGCGCAAAGTATCATCGTCAGGGATTTCATTGGCTTGGTAGTGCTTGTGGCCAAGCGCTTCGAAGAAATCCATGTCGACGATGGTGGCGCCGGTGGCGACGATCGCGTCGACCATGTTCGACTTCACCAGCTCGGCATAGAGGTCCATGCAGCCGCCGGCCGAGGTCGAGCCGGCGACGACGAGGATGATCGAGCACTGAGGGTCCTCGAGCATCATGTTGTAGATCCTGGTGGCGCGGGCGAGGTCGCGGCTGGTGAAGCTCATCTTGCCCATCGAATCGATGATCGGGCGGGCATCGAATTTTGTGATGTCGATATGCTCGACCGGGTCGGAGAGGAGCTCCGCCTTGCGGGTGTCGTTGATCCGCTCCGCGTCCTGGACCTTGTTCAGCGTATCCGTTTCCATTTCATGCTCCAAATGCGGACGGTGCCCCTGCGAAGGCAGGGGCCAGGATTCACAATTCTTGGGCTGGACCCCGGCCTACGCCGGGGAACGCGCGATTTAAAGCGTTACGACGTTCGAACGCTTGTCGTCGGCTGCCGCTCCATAAAGGCTGGCCATCGGCTCGTCGTCGACGGTCTCGGTGCCGGTCACACCGAAGCCGTTGAACCCGGTGCGCATCGCGCAGCCGTAGGCCCCGAGCATCCCGACCTCGATATAGTCGCCGGGACCGACGTCCGCCGGAAGCTCGAACGGCCCCGCCATGTGGTCGAGATCGTCGCAGGTCGGGCCGTAGAAGCTGAACTGCAGCGGCCGCACATGCGAGGCCTGGTCGCGGATCAGCCGGACCGGGTAGCGCCAGCCGATGTGCGCGGCATCGAACAGCGCGCCATAGGCCCCGTCGTTGATGTACAGCTCGTCCCCGCGGCGCTTCTCGACGCGCACGAGCACGCTCGCATATTCTGCGCACAGCGCCCGGCCGGGCTCGCACCACAATTCGGCCGAATAGCTGATCGGCAGCGATTCAAAGGTCTCGTGGATGACCGCGAAATAGGTTTCGAGCGGAGGCGGCTCCATGCCCGGATAGGAGGACGGAAAGCCTCCGCCGACGTCGACGATGTCGACGGTCACCGCAGCCTCGACGATCGCGTCGCGAACGCGCGCCATCGCCTCGGCATAGGCTGCCGGGGTCATCGCCTGGCTGCCGACATGGAAGCAGATGCCGAGCGCGTCGGCGGCCTGGCGGGCCGCCATCAGCAACGCGCCGACCTCGCGCGGATCGGCGCCGAACTTCGAGGCGAGGCTGAGCCTGGCATGGTCGGAGCTCACGCGGATCCGCACCAGCAGGTTGAGATCGGTCGGCGCAACGCCGTCCGTCGAGGTCGCGCGGACGATCTTCTCGAGCTCCTCGGCGGTGTCGAGGCTGAAGGTCCGTACCCCATGCTCGAAATAGGCTTCGGCGATCGCCTCCTCGGCCTTCACCGGGTGCATGAAGCAGAGCACTGCCTCGGGAAGGGCTTCGTGGACGAGCCGCACTTCGCCGATCGACGCGACGTCGTAATGGGTGACGCCGGCGTCCCACAGGATCTCGAGCAGGTCCGGAGATGGGTTCGCCTTGACCGCGTAGAGCGAGCGCCCCGGGAACTTCTCGACGAAGAATCGGGCCGCGCGCCGCGCGGCGTGCGGGCGCAGCAAGGTCACCGGCTGGACCGGTCGGCTCTTGGCGATAGCGGCAGCCCCCCGGCTGCCGGTCGGGGCGGCGGCTAGCCCCAGCGCGCGATGTGGCTTGTGCAACTCAAGGGACCTCCAACGGGTACGTTTTCACCTGGAGCTGCCTTGCGGTTGGAAGTCCCATGGGGCAGCGGGGGCGCGATATATGTTCGGGGGTCGGGCGTGTAAAGATTTTTTGGTCCGCGACTCGGGAATTGCCCACGGTATGTCGCTGATCTGCAACGCTTAATCGAAAGGGTGAAATATCAACCGCTTAGCAGAAACTGCCCAGGTTTCCCGCGCCGATGTGGGCGAGGCCGGGCAACGGATTTCGGGCCTCGTCGAGCGGACTCCGCTGATCGAGAGCGAGATCGCGGGAGCGCGGGTCTGGCTCAAGTGCGAGTGCCTGCAGACCGGCGGAGCGTTCAAATTGCGCGGCGCGACCAACCGGCTGCTGCAGCTCACGCCCGATGAGCGCGCGCGGGGCGTGGTGGCCTTTTCGTCGGGCAATCACGCGCGTGGAGTCGCGATTGCCGCGCGCAGGCTCGGCATTCGCGCGGTGATCGTCATGCCGGCCGATGCGCCGCAGGTGAAG
This sequence comes from Sphingomicrobium sp., assembly GCA_036377835.1. Taxonomy (GTDB): domain Bacteria; phylum Pseudomonadota; class Alphaproteobacteria; order Sphingomonadales; family Sphingomonadaceae; genus Sphingomicrobium. The sequence goes on from DASUXP010000043.1 coordinate 4,876, forward strand.
GTCGAGGGCACCCGCGGCGAGGGCGCCGAGATCGTCTTCTACGACCGGCTTACCGAGAGCCGCGAGGAGATTGCGGCGCGGATCGCCGGAGAGACCGGCGCGACCGTCGTCCCGAGCTTCGACGACCCGGCAATCGTCGCCGGGCAGGGCACCG
>DASUXP010000044.1:0-4116 GCA_036377835.1 Sphingomicrobium sp.
TCATAGACTTCGCGGATGTCCTTCGATCCCTTGGCCGGCTCGACCCCCGGCGCGACGAAAAAAGCGTCCGGCGTGTAGTGCGCGACGAGGCCGTCGAGGTTCTTGGTCTTGAACTCCTCGTTCCACTTCGCCTGGTCGGCCTTGATCGCATTCTCGATCGCGCCGACGTCGGCCTTCGCCGGCTGGCCTTCGTGGCTCTCGTATTTCTGGCACCCGCCGACGGCCGCGATCAACCCGCCTGCCGCGAGCAGCAGCCACGCCTTGCGAAACTCCCTCATGTTCACCTCCCGCTCATCACAAGGTCGGCTACCAAACACTAAGCCGCGAGTCGCGCAACTCGTGCCGGAGGTGTGATGAAGATGATGGCGTGGTTCCATCGCCGTTGGCTCGACATCGTCGCCGCCATCTACCTCTACAACGAGCATCGCGGCTACACCGCGCTCGACAAGGTGCTCTACGCCGTCCGCCGGCATTTCCCCGACGACCATGAGCTGATCGCGCAAATCGAGCAGCACCGGGCCGACGAGCGGAAGCACTATCTGATGTTCAAGCGCTGGTTTGAGAAGCGCGGGGAGATGCCGCTGTTCGTCGACCGGGCGTGCGGCCACATCGATCGCTTCGTCGAGCTCGTGTTCCGCAAGCGGATCGACGACCTCGACCTCGACCAGTTCATCGTGCAGGGCAATTTCGAGGGACTTTGCCGGGTCATCTCGCTGACCGAGCAGCGCGGCTACCGCCAGGTCGAGATCCTCCTTTGCCACCCTCATGTTTTGAAGGACCGGACGCTCACCAAAATCTACCAGGTCATCAGGCAGGACGAGCCGAGCCACTGGGCGCCCTATGACGGCTGGCTGAAGCGGCACGGCTGCCGCGATCCCCGCTGGTGGGAACGGGCGCTCGACGGCTTCATTCATTCGGAGCTGCTGATGCTGAAGCTCCCCATTCTGTTCCTCAGCCCCGGCCTGAAGCGGCGCGAGTGCTGGCCCGACGAGGGCGACGATGCCGCCACTCGCCCCGTCGCGCGCGAAATCGCTGCCGCTCACGCCTCGCTCGAGCTCGCCGAGGCAGACGCAAGCTGACCGAAGCCCTCGAAGGCGTGGCCATCGAGCGCAGCCGGCACCGGCTGGTCGACCGTTTGTTCAGCCACCGCGGCGCCGTGCTGCTGGCGCGCAACACGGTGGTCAGCATCGGCGTGTTCGGCTTCGGGCTCGCCTTGCTGTGGCTGCTGGTGGAAAGGCTCGCCTGGCCCAAGATCCCGTCCGCCGCCTTGTCGTTCCTCGCCGCGAACAGCCTGCACTATGTCTTCGGGAGAACGTGGATCTACCGCGGCACCAGCCGCGCGATCGTCCAGGGTTACACCTATTTCATTATCAATTCATTGGGCGGACTCTTAATGACCCTCGCTCTGTTCGCGGCATTCATCGCGGTCGGTATGCACTATATCCTCGCCCGTATTGTCGCTTCGGTGTTCGTCGGCCTGGTGCTGTTCGTCCTCAATGCCGTCTTCAACTTCCGCAGCCTGTGACCCGCCCCCTTCGAATCGCGCTCTTTTCGGGCAATTACAATTACCTCCGCGAGGGCGCGAACCAGTCGCTCAACCGGCTCGTCGGCTATCTCGAGGGCGCCGGCCACCGCGTCCGCGTCTATTCGCCGGTGACCGATACCCCCGCCTTCCCGCCGCAGGGCACGCTCATTCCCGTGCCTTCGATCCCGCTCCCGATCCGCAGCGAGTTCCGCCTCGCGCTCGGCATCCCGCCAGCCGTCAGGCGCGACATCGAACGCTTCGCGCCCGACCTCATCCATGTCTCGGTGCCCGACATCCTCAACACCCGCGCCGAGACATGGGCCGAGCAGCGCAACGTCCCCATCGTCGCCAGCCTGCACACCCGCTTCGAGACCTACCCCGCTTACTATCCCGGCCTGCGCTGGCTCGCGCCGCTGGCCGAAGTGCAGCAGCGCCGCTTCTACCGCCGCGCAAATTGCGTGCTCGTGCCCAATCCCGCGCTCGTCGAAGAAATGGCCAAACTGCGAGGCGACGATCGCGTGGCCTTGTGGAGCCGCGGGGTCGACCGCGAGCTGTTCAACCCCGCGCGCCGGGACATGGATTGGCGGCGCGCCCAGGGCTGGTCGGACGATGACACGGCGGTCCTCTTCTTCGGTCGGCTGGTGCTCGAGAAAGGCATCGACACCTACGTCGAGGCGGTCCGTTCGCTGCGCCGGCGCGGCCTTCAGGTCCGGCCGCTGATCGTCGGCGCCGGCCCCGCCGCGGACCGCTTCGGCGCGCTCGAAGGCGCGACCTTCACCGGCCATCTCGACGGCTCCGATCTCGCCCGAGCCGTGGCCAGCGCCGACATCATGCTCAGCCCCAGCACCACCGAGGCCTTCGGCAATGTCGTCCTCGAAGCGATGGCATCGGGCGTCGCGGTGGTGAGCGCCGACGCGCCGAGCGCCAGCGCGCTCATCGACGACGGCCGCAACGGCATTCTCTGCGCCAACGGCCCGAGCGATTACGTGGCGGCAGTCGAGCGGCTGATGCAGGCGCCGGGCGAGCGCCGGCGCATCGCCTCGGCGGCGCGCGCGGCGAGCGCGGCCTTCAGCTGGGATGCCGCGTCAGGCGCGGTCGAGGCGGCCTATCGCCGCACGCTCGCCGCCCATCAGGCGGGCGGCGCCGCCGATCGCGCCCGCAAATTGTCGAGCGCCCACGATCCGGGGCCGGCGAAGATCAAATAGAAGAAGACGAAGGAGAACAGGATCGCCGCGTCGCCCATGTTGCCGACCGGCCAGAATCCCTGCGGCGCGTGGCCGATGAAATAGGCAACGGCCATCTCGCCCGAGGCGACGAAGGCCGCCAGCCGGGTGAACAGGCCGAGCGCGATGAGCCCGCCCGCGACGACCTCGAGCACCGCCGCGACCAGCAGCATCGTCGGCAGCGGGTCGGGCGCGCCCGCCTGCGCGATCGGAAACTGGAACAGCTTGGCCGTGCCATGCTCGAGGAACAGCAGCGCGGCCATGATCCGCAGCACGGCCAGCGCGCGCGGGGCGAAGGCGGAGAGGTTGGACATGGCGTTTCTCCTTCGAAACGATCTCTAGGTCGCTGTTGGCGGCACGAACAGCCTGCAGCGCGCCGAGTTCCTTGCTCGCTGCCGGGCGGCGTGCGATGGCGCGGCGCCGAGCGAAGGAGTCGCACGACCTTGAGGATGTTCGCGTTTCTGGCCGCCGCGCTCATCCTGGCGGCGCCCATCGCCGCCGAAACCCATCTCCAGCCGGCGGTCCAGCCGGGCGGCGACATTCCCGCCGACTTCAAGCCGCCTTACGCCCCGCCGTTCCCCGCCGGCGGCGATATCCCGCAGCAGTTCAACGCGCCGCGCAGCGCCTTCCAATATGTCCGCCGGACCGCGATGATCCCGATGCGCGACGGGGCGAAGCTCTATACCGTGCTAATCGTACCCAAAGGCGCGCGCCAGGCGCCGATCATGCTCGACCGCACCCCTTATTCCGCCGACAAGGCGACCGAGCGCGGGGGGCAGCTCGGCCCCTGGCCCGAGAACATCCTTTCGCCGATTTACGCCGAGCTCGTCCGCGCCGGCTACATCGTCGCCATTCAGGACGTCCGCGGCAAGTACAAGTCGGAGGGCGACTATGTGATGAACCGGCCGCTCCGGGGGCCGCTCAACCCGACCGCCGTCGACCATTCGACCGACGCCTATGACACGATCGACTGGCTGGTCCGCAACGTCCCCGAGTCCAACGGCCGCGTCGGCACCATCGGCACCAGCTACGACGGCTTCACCGCGCTGATGAGCCTGGTCAACCCGCACCCGGCGCTGAAGGCCAGCGTTCCGATCAACCCGATGGTCGACGTGTGGAAGGGCGACGACTGGTTCCACAACGGCGCCTTCCGCCAGGAGATGATCAGCTACGTCTACGGCCAGACCGCCGACAAGAAATCCGACGAGCAGTGGTTCACCGGAAGCTACGACGATTACACCACCTTCCTCCGCTACGGCTCGGCGGGCGCTTACGGCCAGGCCATGGGCATGGCCCAGCTGCCCTTCTGGAACCGCCTCACCCAGCACCCCGATTATGACCGCTTCTGGCAGCTCCAGGCGGTCGACA